>JBAZOA010000006.1:0-36035 GCA_041648935.1 Candidatus Omnitrophota bacterium
TGCCAAGGCGATAAAGAGGGGGGCCTCTTGTTGTTCCGCGGGCTCTTGTTGCTGCGGAACAGGTCAGGCGAAAGAAATCGGTAAAAAAGTCGGTTACAGCGATTCTGATATGGATGTTGTCCCGGAAGGCGCGAATCTGGGTTTTGGATGCGGAAATCCGGTTGCCCTTGCTTCATTAAAGGAAGGCGATGTTGTTCTTGACCTGGGAAGCGGAGCGGGGTTTGACGCGTTTTTGTCGGCTCAACGTGTCGGCAAGACCGGCCGAGTCATCGGTGTTGACATGACGCCGGAGATGGTTGCTAAAGCGAAGGAAAACGCCAAGAAGGGTAACCATAGCAATGTGGAGTTCCGTTTGGGTGAAATCGAGAAACTGCCCGTAGGGGACGATTCAATTGATGTGATTATATCAAACTGTGTTATTAACCTGTCGCCTGATAAAGAGACGGTATTTAAAGAGGCGTATCGGGTCCTGAAGGCAGGAGGCCGATTGATGGTTTCAGATTTGGTGTTGGCAAAAGATCTGCCAAAGGAAATCAAGGATTCAGTTGAGGCGTATGTGGGATGCCTTGCCGGAGCGGTTAAGAAAAATGAGTACCTGGAGCTTATCTCTATAGCAGGATTCCAAGATGTTAAGGTAATCAGCGAATCGAGTTATCCGGTTGATGCTATGTTTGATAACCTTAAACAAGCTCAAGACGCTGTGGTAAGTATAAAAGTTTCTGCTATAAAATAATAATCGGAGGCGCAAGATGAAAATTGAGATATTGGGCGTTGGTTGTCCTAAATGCAAACAGCTTACCGCTAACGCTGAGTCGGCGGTCAAAGAATTAAACATTCAGGCCGAAATCAGCAAAGTTACGGATATTGATAAGATTACCGAGTATGGCGTGATGATGACGCCCGCGCTCGTGGTTGACGGAAAGATAGTATCCGCGGGTAAATTGTTAGATAAGGATGAAATAAAAAAGTTTCTATCATAAAAGGAGGAGAAGTTGAAAAGAATATTTTTAATTCTTCTGGCTGTTGTTCTGTTTAATCAGAGCGCAGGGTGTTCCGAGGGAGAGGATGCCGCGCCTCCTAAATCGCGAAAAGCGGATTATGTAAAAGCCTATTATTTTCACGGGGATTTCAGGTGCTCAAATTGCCATGAAATAGAAACGTATTCCAAGGAGGCCATTGATAAATATTTCGCCAAAGAGCTCGCCTCCGGCGGATTGGAATACGAGATAATTAATATAGATGAGAAAGGCAACGGGCATTTCGCCAAGGATTACAAACTTTATACAAAATCGCTTGTCATTTCCAAAATAAAAGACGGAAAGGAAGCGGAATATAAAAATCTTGAGAAGGTTTGGGATTATTTAGGCGATAAAGAGGCATTTTATAATTATGTTAAAGAAGAAATAGCAAAATTCTTAGAGGAGAATAAATTACCTTGATTTTAACCGGATTTTTGTCAGCCCTGTGGCTTGGGATCATGACTTCCATAAGCCCGTGTCCTCTCGCGACCAATATAGCCGCGATATCTTTCCTTTCAAAGCGCGTTACCCATCCGGTCTTTGTTTTCCTGGCGGGGTTGGCCTATACGCTCGGAAGGATGTTTTCTTATGTGATATTAGGCTTACTTATTATTAAGTCAGTGCTGGCTATCCCCGCGGCCGCGCAATTCCTGCAGAAGTATGTGGTTAAAGCCATGGGGCCTATCCTGATACTTACAGGCCTTGTTCTATTGGAGGTAATTAAACTAAAATTTTCAGGCCTTACGCTTTCCGAGAAACACCGCAATGCTTTTGTTGAAGCAGGGGCTCCGGGCGCGTTTATGCTAGGGATGTTTTTCGCGCTCGCGTTCTGCCCAATATCCGCGGCGATATTTTTCGGGAGCGTCATGCCGCTCGCGCTCAGCCATAAAATAGGCGTTATCCTTCTCTTTATTTACGGCATCGGGACAGGCCTCCCGGTCTTATTTTTCGCCGTAGCCATAGCGATGGGCGTCAGCTCGCTTAATAAATGGTTTTCTAAATTGACCGCACTCGAATTATATGCGCGTAAAATCACCGGGGTCATTTTTATTCTCGCGGGTCTTTATTACAGTCAATTCATCTTGCCATAGGGCTTTACATACCTGCAATGCTGCTTGTTTGTCTGCCCGCCGAAGCTTTAGCGGATGGTCAGGTTGTTGCCCATTTTGGTTGTGGTTTATAGCCGTTTTTGTTATAATCATATATCCAAGGAGGTGGCTATGAAAAAAATCCTCATAGTTGTTCTTGTCGTAGTCTTTTCTATTGTTGTCCTGTCTCTTGCCAAAGATCAGCTGATCAAGTCAGTGATATCAACCGTGGCAACGGGCGTCACAGGCGCGAAGGTGGAGATCAAGGGGTTTTCCCTTGGGATATTGAGTCAATCTGTCAGCATCACCGGATTCAGGATGTATAATCCCGAGGGGTTCCCTAAAGGCGTATTAGTGGACTTGCCCAAGATAGCGGTTGATTATGATGCGGGGGCATTGTTAAAAGGCAGGCTGCACCTGAAAAAACTGGAAATAGATTTGAAAGAGGTTAACCTTACAAAGAATAAAGACGGGAAACTGAACGTGGATTCCCTCAAGGTCGCGCAGAAAGAGGCGGGGTCCAAAGAGGCAAAGCCGAAAGCCAAAAAATCTTCCGGGCCCATGGAGATGAAGATAGATCTTCTGAATCTCAATATCGGCAGGATGGTAATGACTGATTACGCGTCCGGCGGGGCAGAGCCGACCGTGCAGGTATATGACATTAACATAAAGGGGACTTATAACAACATCACCAGCCCGCAGCAGCTGGCGGCGCTTATCCTGACAGAACCCATGAAGAGGGCCGGCATAAAGGGCGCGGCGATTTACGGGGCGGCCATGCTCACAGGGGTGGGCATTGTGCCTGTCGCGATCGCGGCCGCGTTCGGGGAAAAAGACAGCGTTCAGGAGGATATTGATAAGCCTGTTTCAGAGTTATACGACGCCGCCCTGGCATTGTTAAAAAACAGGGGCAAAGTGGCGGGCGAGGACAAGACGATGGGTGTCATAACCGCGAGCGTGGACGGGGCCAGCGTGAGCGTTAAATTAAAAAGCGTCTCTGATAATAAGACAAGCATCACTGTTTCAGCCAGGAAGATGCTTCTCCCGAAGCCCGAGATAGCCAAGGGGATTTTGTATCAGATAAAAGAAGGTCTTAAATAAGCGGCGGGGTAGTCATGGATTACGAAGTTGTTATCATAGGCGGGGGGCCCGCGGGCCTGACAGCCGCCATATACGCGTCGAGGGCGCGCCTGAAGACGCTTCTCGTGGAGAGCTACGCGGTGCCGTGCCAGGCAGTGACCACTGACCTTGTGGAAAATTTTCCGGGATTTCCGGAAGGCATAGGCGGTTTTGACCTGGTGGATAAGTTTAAAAAACAGGCGGAAAAATTCGGGGCGGAGTTTATTGTTTCGGACGTGAGGGGCATAAAAGAAGAAAATCAAGGAGGCAGGCTCACCTGGAAAATAGAAACAGAAGATAAATTTTATTTGGCCGGGTCTATTATAATCGCCTCAGGCGCCAGGCCTAAACTTCTTGGCGCGGTCGGGGAAGATAAACTGCGCGGCAAGGGGGTTTCTTATTGCGCCACCTGCGACGGCGCGCTTTTTAAAGATAAGGACGTGGCCGTGATAGGAGGCGGGGACAGCGCCATAGAAGAGGCCTTGTTTTTGACAAAGTTTGTCAACAAGCTCACGATCATACACCGGAGAGACGCGCTCCGCGCCGCGAAGATTCTGCAGGAAAGGGCCTTCAGCAATAAAAAAATAAGTTTTTCCTGGGATTCCGTAGTGACGGAGATTTCAGGGGATAATAAGGTGTCCGGCGTCAGGATAAAAAATGTGAAGACAAACAAGGAAGGCGAATTGAGATGCGATGGCGTGTTTATTTTCGCGGGTTATGTCCCGAACACCGATTTCGTGAAAGGTATTCTGGAGTTGGACGATAACGGTTATATAGCCGCGGGCGAAGACGGTAAAACAAATAAACCCGGTATTTTCGCGGCGGGCGACTGCAGGAAAAAACTGCTGCGCCAGGTAGTGACCGCGTGCGGCGACGGCGCCGTGGCCGCGGTTTCGTGCAAACAGTACCTTGAAAAGGAGGGATTATGAAGAAGATAGCGCTGTTGGGATTGATGGGGATCATGGTTATTTGTTTCGCGGGCGCGGCCATCGCGGGTGAGGGGCGCGGGGACAGGAAAGACAAGAGGTCTGAATGGAAAAAAGGCAAGTGTTGTCCGCAGTGCATGATGATGAAAAAGATGATGATGTCCAAAGAGATGATCGCCACGCAGGACGGAGGGGTGGTCTTGAAACTGGGCAATAAGCTGGTAAAATACGACAGCGGCCTGAATCTTGTCAAGGAGACAGAGATTAGTATTGACCCGAAGGCCATGCACGATTCGATGATGAAGATGAGAGAAAACTGCCCCATGTGCAAGGGGTGTTCAAAGGATTCTGAATAAACAATGCTAAAGGTTTGGGTTTTCACGATATCGAGCGTTCTGATAATAAGCCTGGTCTCGCTCACAGGCGTTTTTTTTCTGTCGCTGAAAAAGACAGCGCTCAGCAAGATCCTGCTTTTGCTGGTGAGTTTCGCGGTAGGGGGGCTTTTCGGCGACGCCTTCATCCATCTCCTGCCGGAGACGTTCGAGGCCCTTGGGATAAACCTGAAAAGCTCTCTCTTGATCCTGGCGGGCGTGTTCCTTTTTTTTATCCTTGAGAAATTCATACGATGGAGGCATTGCCACGTCCCCACATCGAAGGAGCACATGCACCCCGTCGCGTTTTTAAACCTGATAGGCGACGCCGTGCATAATCTGATAGACGGGATGATAGTGGCCGCCGGTTTCGCGGTGTCTATACCCATAGGCATCAGCACCTCCCTCGCCGTCATATTGCACGAGATCCCGCAGGAGATAGGGGATTTTGGGATACTGATCCATAGCGGCATGCCGGTGAAAAAGGCGCTGTTTTTTAATTTTCTGTCGGCGCTCACGTCGCTTGCCGGGGCCGTGATCGCGCTCTTGATAGAATCGCGCGTCAGCGGTTTTTCGCATTATTTATTGCCAGTGACGGCCGGCGGTTTTCTCTACATCGCCGGCTCGGACCTCATACCTGAATTGCACAGGGACCACGACGCCAAGATATCGGTGTCTTTGCTGCAGTTCGCCTCAATAGCGTTCGGCGTTGGCATCATGGCGCTTTTGATCTTAATGGAATAGGGGTTCTACCATGGACTGGTGGCAGGCGGATATAAAAGAGATAGAACGTGACCTCAAGGCGGACGCGGAAAGGGGCCTGTCCGCGCCGGAGGCGGAGGAACGCCTTAAAAAATACGGCCTGAATCAGCTGCAGGAAAAAAAGTCAATAACCCCCGCCAAGATCTTCCTGGAACAGTTTAACGATTTTATGATATGGGTGTTGATAGGCGCTGCCCTCGTGTCTGGTTTTTTAAAGGAATGGGTGGACGCCTGGGCCATAATAGCGATAGTCATGTTAAACGCGATACTCGGTTTTATACAGGAATACCGCGCCGAGAAATCGCTTCAGGCGTTAAAAAGACTGTCTTCCCCGAAAGCCAAGGTTATCCGTGACGGGGAACGCCGTGTGGTTAAAACAGCCGACCTGGTCCCTGGAGACCTTGTCGAACTGGAGGCGGGCGATAACGTCCCCGCGGATTGCCGCGTCGTCTGGCTGACTCCCAATTTTACGGCGCAGGAGGCGAGCCTCACGGGCGAGTCAACGCCTGTGGCCAAGACGGTTTTATCCCTGAAAGAAAAAGAGATGCCTCTGGCTGACCGGGCCAACATGGTTTACGCGGGTACCGCTGTTTCGTCGGGCAAGGCGAGGGCGATCGTGGTTGAAACCGGCATGCGGACAGAGCTGGGCAGGATCGCGGGCATGATCCAGGATATAGGACGCGAGGACACGCCTTTACAGAAGAGGCTGGAGGAATTCGGGAAATTCATAGTTTACGTCTGTTTCGCGCTGGTGGCCCTGGTGTTTTTGATGGAATTGTTAAGGGGCGGGAAACTGATAGACATATTTTTAACCTCAGTGAGTCTGGCTGTCGCGGCCATACCCGAAGGCATGCCGGCCGTAGTGACTATCGCGCTGGCGCTCGGGGTCCAGCGCATGGTAAAACGGAACGCCCTGATAAGAAAATTGCCTTCCGTTGAGACGCTTGGGTGCGCCACGGTGATCTGTTCCGATAAGACAGGCACGCTTACAAAGAACGAGATGACGGTGCAGGCCGTGTTCGCGGATACTGTCTTATTCAAGGTGACGGGTGTGGGATACGGGGTTGAGGGGCAGTTCCTGCGTGATTACAAGGAGATCGATCCCGGCGACTACCCCGGGCTTACCAAGGCGCTTACTTACGCGGTGTTGTGTAACGGCGCTGATCTCGTGAAGGAAAAGGCGGGGTATAAAATAGTGGGCGACCCGACCGAGGGCGCCATATTGAGCTGCGCCGCCAAGATGGGCATATGGAAAAACAGCCTGGAAAAGATCCACCCGCTCATAGAGGAGATACCTTTTGATTCCGAGCGCAAGAAGATGACAATGGTGCGCGGGGACAGGGGTAAGGCCGCGGCGTTCGTGAAGGGCGCGCCTGACGTATTCCTGGATGATTGCAGCCGCGTAGAGGAAGAGGGCGTGGTGAGAAAGCTGGAAGAGGCGGATAAGGCAAGGATATTATCCATGAACGACCAGCTGGCCTCTTCCGCGATGCGCGTATTGGCGGTAGGGTACAGGGTATTTGACGGCATGCCGGACAAATACGACGCTGATTTTATTGAGAACGACCTGATTTTTCTGGGGCTCGTGGCGATGATAGACCCGGCGAGGGAAGAGGTAAAGGAGGCCATAGAAAAGTGCAAGACAGCCGGCATAAAGACGGTGATGATAACGGGTGATCACAAGAATACGGCGATCGCGATAAGCCGGGAGCTCGGGTTCTTTGAGAAAGATTCCCTCGCGCTCACGGGGGAAGAGCTTGATAAGTTAAGCGATGACGAACTGCGCGATAAGGTATCGCGCATCCCGGTGTACGCGCGGGTGTCACCGGAACATAAATTGAGGATCGTGAGGACGTGGCGCGGCCGCGGCGAGATAGTCGCGATGACGGGGGACGGGGTCAATGACGCGCCGGCGGTGAAAGAGGCTGATATAGGAGTGGCGATGGGCATCACGGGCACCGACGTCACCAAAGAGGTGTCCGACATGGTGATCACCGACGATAATTTTGCCTCTATCGTATCCGCCGTTGAGGAAGGGCGCGGTATATACGACAACATAAAGAAATTCATACATTATCTGTTATCGTGCAACATAGGCGAGATATTCGTGATGTTCGTCTCTTCGCTCCTGGGCCTGCCGGTGCCGCTCCTGCCGATCCAGATACTCTGGGTGAATTTGGTTACGGATGGGCTCCCGGCGCTGGCGCTGGGCGTCGACCCCATTGATCCTGATATCATGCGGAGGCGTCCCCGCGAGACAAGAGAGCCGGTCATAACGAAAGAAAACGCCGTCCTGATGCTTTTCCAGGGGGCGTTCATAGCGGCCTGCAGCCTGCTCGCGTTCTCGGTGGTTTTATTCGTGGAAAACGAGGGGATCGGGAGGGCCAGGACAGCCGCTTTTATCGTGCTCTCGTGCGCCCAGCTGTTTCATTCGTTCAACTGCCGCAGCAACACGGCGTCTGTTTTTGAGCTGGGATTTCTGACTAATAAAAAATTGATCATGGCGGTCCTCGTTTCTTTTCTCCTGCAGATGGCCGTCGTGTACGTACCTTTCCTGCAGTCCGTGTTCAAGACAGAGCCTTTAAGTTTTACTGACTGGGGCCTGGTCATAGCTATTTCGTCTTTTCCGTTGTGGGCCATGGAGATGGTGAAGTCAGGCAAAAAGAAAAAGCCGGGTCTTTCCGCGACATGTTATTAGAGATACACGCGCATACATCCAGATATTCAAAGTGCAGCCAGGCGGATCCCGTCGCGCTGGTAAGGCAGGTCAGAAAAAAAGAACTGCAGGGCGTGATCCTGACGGAGCATCATTATCTCTGGAAAGAAGACGAGATGCGGGCCCTGAGGATAGACGCCGAGGTGGAGGATAATTTTTTAATATTGGCGGGCCAGGAGGTGGAGACGGACGCCGGGCACGTATTGGTCTTCGGCGCGGGCGTTTCGATAGAAAAATTTTCTACCTTGCCGGGGCTCAGGAAGAGATTCCCGGACGCGGCCTTCATCCTCGCGCACCCTTTTAGAAAAGGCGCTTCGCCGAAGAAAGAGGCGCTGGTTAATCCATTGCTGGACGCCGTTGAGATATTCAGCGTGAATCACGCGGCGAAGGAAAACTATCTTGGCCTGAAGGCCTGGCATGGATATAAATTCACGGCCGTGAGCGGCAGTGACGCCCACGCGGAAAACACGGCCGGCATGTTTCCCCTGCAGTTCGACCATCCTGTCAGGGACATGAGGGGCGTTGTCGAAGAGATAAAAGCGGGCCGCGTCAGGCCGTTTTTTAAAGAGATCCCGAAATCCGGCGGCAACATGGTGGTCACGGAGATAACGATAGGCACGAAGGGCGCCGATGAGTCGCGGAGCAGGATTATCCTGAAAAACGTGACCGATGTCAGGAAATGGCCGGCCTCCAGGAGATCAGCCGAGTTTTCCGGCATGCTTTATGAAAACGGGTTCAGCGCGGGCCAATTCCGGGTCCCGAAGATAATAGACATAAACGAAGACGAGAAGTTGTTGATAGAAGAGGGTCAGCGCGGTAAAAATCTCTTCGATCTCCTGGCGCAGGTGGATAAATCGGTAGGCGCCGATTATTTTAGATTATCCGCGAGATGGCTGGCAAGGCTCCACAATAAGAGGATCCGGCCGGAAGGCGCTGACGGCGCGATCAAAAAAGAAGAAAAAAGGTTCGAATCGTATCTGAATTCTTTTATAAGGACGAAGAGCCCTTACCTGGATGAAATAAGGCCTATCGTGAAGTTCGTGCGGGAAGAGGAGAAGGCCATGCGCGCGAACCGCGGGGATCTGTTCATGTTGAACCACGGGGATTATCACCCTAAAAACATAATAATAGGCCAGGACAGGATGCAGGACATCACCACGCTTTTCATATCAGTGATAGATTTCGCCAACGCCATCGTGATGCCGGCGGCGTTTGACGTGGGGTATTTTTTAGCTCAGTTCGAAAGCCAGTTTCATGATTACCCGGCGGTCCTGAAGCAATACAAAGAGCGGGATTTTCTGGAAACGTACCTGAGAGATTCCGATACCTCGCCGGAAGACTTTAGGGACCAGGTGAATTTATTCAAAATAAGGGCGAATCTGAGCATCGCCTCGTATCTCATAAAGGTAGGCAAGGGAGAGAGCCAGGAGATGAAGGCTGTCATATCAAGGTGTTCGGATGAGCTAAGCTAAGGAGGCGGTATGGGTAAATACAGATGCATGGTTTGTGGATATATCTACAACCCGGCCGATAACGACAACATAGCGTTTGAAGACCTGCCCGAGGATTGGGTTTGTCCTGAGTGCGGGGTGGGCAAGGATCAATTTGAAGAAGTGTGATAACAGGAGGATAACATGGCGGAATTAAAAGAATTGTTCCAGTCCGCAGACTGGAAAAAAGAAAAGCACGTCCCCGTGATTGACGCGCCCGGCAAGATAAAAAAAGGCGAGGCCTTCGCGGTTACGGTGAGTGTAGGCAAGGAAATCCCGCATCCCAACACGACGGCCCATCACATAAGATGGATAGAGGTCTATTTCCTGGCTGACGGGGAAAAGTTTCCCTCAGAGATAGGCAGATTTGAGTTTAGTTCGCACGGCGAGTCAGGGCAGGGTCCGGATACGAGCGGCACCTACACCAGTCCGGACATAAGTTTAAAATTCAGGATAGACAAGCCCGGCGTGATTCTGGCGGCCTCGTATTGTAACATCCACGGGCTGTGGCAGGGTTTGAGGGAGATAGGGGTAGAATGATGAAATTGGAAAAGGCCGTGGTGAATTTTTTTCACGGCCAGCGTTTCAATATAGTCACGACAGTGGATAAGGACGGTTATCCGCATAATTCCTGTAAGGGGATAGTCGATATATCCGAAGACGGCGTGGTTTATCTCTTGGACCTTTACATGACAAAGACCTATGAGAACCTGTTGAATAACCCGAACATAAGCGTTACCGCGGTTGACGAGCATAAATTTATCGGGTATTCTTTAAAGGGTAAGGCACGGATAATAAAAAAGAGCAAGATGAGCCCCAGGCTTTTAAGGTTATGGGAGAAAAAAATAACAGGCAGGATAACACACAGGCTTCTGAAGAATCTGCGCGGGGAAAAAGGTCATCTTTCTCATCCCGAGGCGCTGTTGCCCAGTCCGGAATATGTCATTCTCGTGGAGACATGCGAGGTCGTCAATCTCGCCTCGAGGCATGCTGCCTTATAGGCGCGACATGAGAAAAGAAGCCGCGTTGTATGAAAAATTGGATGGAGACAGGGTCCGGTGCGGTCTTTGTTCGCACCGCTGCGTGATCTTTGATGGGAAAGCCGGCATCTGCGGGGTAAGGCGGAATAAAGAGGGCAGGTTATATACGGATACATACGGGGATATAGCGGCCTCGCACGTAGACCCCATAGAGAAAAAGCCCCTGTATCATTTTTTGCCGGGGTCAATGTCTTATTCCATAGCCGCCGCGGGCTGCAATTTCAAATGCGGTTTCTGCCAGAACTGGCAGATATCACAAGCGGCCGCGTCCGGCGTGAAGGGCGGATATACCGGGCCGCGGGCAATCGTCGACAGCGCGAAAAAATATAAGTGCGCGAGCGTATCCTATACCTATACGGAACCGACAGTATTTTTTGAATACGCTTACGATGTCGCGAGGCTCGCCAGGGACGCGGGCCTTTACAATATATTCGTGACCAACGGGTACATGACAAGAGAGGCCATTGAGATGATAAGGCCGTACCTGGACGCCTGTAACGTGGACATAAAAGGGTTCAGCGAGAGTTTTTATTCCGGGTTTTGCAAGGCGCGGCTGGGGCCGGTCCTGGAATCGGTCAGACTGATGAAGCGATTGGGCATCTGGGTGGAGATTACCACGTTAGTCGTGCCTGACCAAAACGATTCGGATGAAGAATTAAAAGGCATAGCTGATTTTATCTCAAGCGTGGGCCCTGAGACGCCCTGGCACGTGTCCAGATTCCACCCGGATTATGAATATCTGGATTCCGCGCCCACGCCTATCGAGACATTAAGAAGGGCGAAAGAGATAGGCGAGAAGGCGGGCCTGCGATACGTATATTTAGGCAATACAATCGAAGGCAATAATACATATTGTCATAATTGCGGAAATCTTTTAATAGAACGCGTGATCTTTGATATGATGCAGAATAATGTCAGAGATGGCAGGTGTCCGGGCTGCGGCGCGGTCATGGAAGGGGTTTTTTGATGGCGGAGGTAAACCTGAGAGATATGACGCCTGAACAGATGAAGGCCTTGCGGGAATTTTCCGCCAAGCTGTCTCATGATATAAATAACGCCCTCATGGGCGTCATGCTCCTCGCGCAGGGCCTCAAGGTGGATCAGGGGGTCAATGACGGGACCCTTAGAGTTCTGGGCCAGATGGAAAAAGGCCTTATGAGGCTTGTTGACATAGCCGCGAGGCTCAAGATGTTTTCCCGCAAGGAAGAGTTATTTTTCGAAAACGCGGATATAAACGAGGCAGTCAAATCCGCGGTCTCCCGCGTTTCCCCGGAGTTTGAGGCGGATGGCGTCAGTCTCACGGCGGAATACGCCGACGGCCTGCCTGAGGTCAGGATCTCAAAGATCGCGGTGCGGCAGGTCCTGGCAGATCTGTTGTCCAACGCCAGGCAGGCTGTCCTGGAAAAAGAAACGAGACAGGTTACGATAAGCACTTATCTGGAAGATAATAAAGTGATGATAAAGGTCAAAGACAGCGGCGGCGTCAAGCGGGAACACATGAAAAGGATCTTTGAGCCGTTTTTCACGACCAGGCCGTCGGGAAAAGGCCTGGGCATGGGTCTTGCCATAGCCAAGGGCATCATGGAACAGCACGGCGGGAAAATAGAATTCAGCTCCGAAGAACAAAAGGGCTCGGAGTTCACGCTTTCTTTGTCCGTATAGGGCCAGACAGGAGGTTCGCGCATGTCAAGGATTCTCGTGATAGACGATGATGAGGCCATCTGTAATTCAGTGAAGTCAATATTGGAAAAGGAGGGGTATGAGGTGGATACCTCTCTGAGCGGCGAGAGCGGGATTGAGAAAGTCAAGAGCGCCAATTACGATCTTGTATATCTTGACATACACATGCCGGGCATGGGCAGCCTGGATACCTTTAGGGCCATAAGGGCCATCAAGAAGGACGCGAAGGTGTGCGTCATAACCGCGATGGCTGATGAGCACATGACAGAATATCTCCTGTTGATAAAGGAAGGTGCCATAGACAAGATAGTCAGAAAACCGGTTTTCAGGGACGCGCTGCTGAAGATAACAGGCGAGCTGATGGGAGGCGGGGGGATGAAGAAAAAGATCCTTATTATTGATGACGACGAGATGATAAGAGAGGCGTTCAAGTCTGTCCTTAAGGAATTTAACTATGACCTGGATTTCGCGAAAACCGCCAAGGAGGTGGAGGGTCTTTTCAGGAGAGGGAAATATAACCTGATCTTTTTGGATCTGGCCCTGCCTGACGGCGACGGCGGGAAGATATTGACGGAATTGAGATTGAAAGACAAGGACACGAAGATATGCGTGATGTCGGGCTATCTGTCAAGGCTCGGAAACCTGCTGGCGCCCCATAATCAGGCCGTGGTAAATACCATATTCTGCATGAAGCCTATCAGCAGGGAGGAGATAATAAAGATTACCAAGGGTGCCATAGAGAGTTAATTTTTCAGAAAGAGAGGGGACATGAGTGTATTATGGATAGCGTTAGGCGTGATCGCGGTATTGATTTTATGGCTGATAGCGGTTTATAACGGGCTGGTTTCTTTGAAAAACCAGGTCATGAACGGGTGGAAGCAGATAGATGTCCAGCTCAAGAGGAGATATGACCTGATCCCGAATTTGGTGGAGACAGTTAAAGGTATAATGAAGTTTGAGCAGGATACGCTTACAAAGGTCATAGAGGCGCGGAATAAGGCGATGAGCGCGCAGGGTGTGGCTGATAAGGCGGTTAAGGAGAATGCCCTTACAGGCACCCTCAGGCAGTTATTCGCCCTGGTCGAGAGTTATCCTAATCTCAAATCCAATGAAAACGTCGCCAAGCTCCAGGAAGAGCTCGTTTCAACGGAAAACAGGATCGGTTTCGCGAGGCAGTTTTATAATGATATCGCCACCAAGTTCAATATCAGCCGGGAGGTTTTCCCTTCTAATCTTGTGGCTGGGATATTTGGGTTCAAGGCCGCGGAACTATTCGAGATACAGGACGCGTCCGAAAGGGCGGCCCCGAAAGTAGACCTGAGCCTTAAATAATTAATGAATATCTACGAGCAGAAATCTAGAAACGCGCGCGATACATGGATAATCGCGGGCCTGCTTATATTGTTTTTTTTGTTTATAGGCGCCGGGTTCGACTATTTTTACGGCGCGGGCATGAGCGTACCTGTTTTTTCAATAGCGGCCCTTTCCGCCGGGCTTATTTCATCATTCGCCGGCTACATGAGCGGGGATAAGATGGTGCTTTATTCCTGCAGGGCCATGCCTTTGGATTTGAATGACCCTAAACAGAGGCAATGGCAGAATGTGGTTGAGGAGATGAGTATCGCGGGCGGCATGCCTTTGCCAAAGACATATATTATCGATGACCCTGATCCGAATGCCTTTGCCACAGGCAGGGACCCGTCACATAGCTCCATAGCTGTTACCAGGGGGCTCCTTGGCGCATTGAATCGCGAGGAACAACAGGCGGTCGCGGCGCATGAGATGAGCCATATAAAAAATTATGATATACGGTTAATGTTGATAATAGCCGTCCTGATAGGCGCCATAGCCCTGGCGTCTGATTGGGCGGCGAGGGGTTTCATGCGCGGGCGCGGCGGCAGGAGACGCGGCTCAGGCAAAGGAAGCGGCGGCGCGGTCCTGATTATAATGGCCATATGGCTGGTGACCGCGATATTGGCGCCTTTCTTATCCAGGATCATGGCTATGTTTGTCTCGCGTAAGCGCGAGTATCTCGCTGACGCCTCAGGCGCCGAACTCACGCGTAATCCACTCGCCTTGGCGAGCGCGTTGGATAAAATAAGCTCCAGGGTCGACCCTACCAGGTCCATAAATCAGGGTAATGCCCATCTGTGTATCTGCGACCCAAAGGGGAGCGCCGTCGGCTTCAGGGAAGGTTCTTTCTCCGATCTCTTCGCCACGCACCCTCCTATCCGTAAACGCGTCGAGATCCTGAAATCCATGGCCTATGCCCATCTTTAATAATTTTACATTCCCGTCAGTCAAGGCTTTGGCGGCGGGTCAAGTTTTTAGCGGGTTAAGATTTTTTAAGAAAATACTTGACAGATTTATTTAATGATACTAAAATAGTATCAATTATAAAAGGAGCGTCGAAGTGAAATTCATAACAAGGGATACGGATTACGCGCTGAGGGCCCTGATGTTCATGGCGAAAAACGGCAGGGAGGTCTTTACCGTGGATGAGATCGCGAGGGACCAAAGGCTGCCCAGGGTATTTTTAAGGAGGATACTGCAGGCCTTGGCCAAAGGCAAGATGCTAGCGTCTTATAAAGGCAAAGAAGGCGGATTTTCTTTCTCGGTCCAGCCGGGCAGGATACGCGTCACGGATATCATCAGGATCTTTCAGGGGGACATAGACCTGACGCACTGTTTTGTGGGGAAAAGAATCTGTCATAACAGGAAGACATGCGCCTTCAGGAAAAAGTTGAATTCAATAAATCAGATGGTGAACAGAGAATTGGGGAAGATAACAATAGAGGGATTGCTGTAGAGAGGCTGTGATATGTCAAAGAGAAAGATTGTAAAAATAGACGAAGAAAAATGCACGGGCTGCGGGTTTTGCGTGCCAAATTGCGCGGAAGGGGCCCTGCGCATAGTGGACGGAAAGGCGAGACTCGTAAAAGATATTTATTGCGACGGGCTTGGCGCGTGCCTGGGCCATTGTCCTGAAGGGGCCATAAGCATAGAAGAGAGAGACGCGAAGGATTTTGATAAAGAGGCGGCAGAGAGATATTTAAAGAAAGAGGCGAAAAAGAAATCCAAAGATTTGCCGTGCGGATGCCCGGGAACCGCGGTTCAGACTTTTAATAAGAGCTTCTCGGCCGGCGCCCCGTGTCGCCAGACCAAAGGCGTGTCCGAGCTGACTAATTGGCCGGTGCAGCTGAAGCTGGTACCTGTCGGGGGTCCTTATTTGAAAGGAGCGGATTTATTGATAGCCGCTGACTGCGTGGCGTTCGCCTATCCTGAGTTTCATCAGGATTTTTTAAAAGGCAGGATATTATTGGTCGGTTGTCCAAAGCTGGACGAGGCGGATGTCTATGTGGAGAAACTGTCGGGGATTTTTAAATCAGCCGGCCTGAAGAGTTTGACTATCGTCCACATGGAGGTTCCGTGTTGTTTTGGTCTTAAAAATATAATTGACGAGGCCCTGAGCCTGTCAGGCAAAGAGATTCCCTATGAGGAAATCACGGTTGGGATAAAAGGAGATATAAAGTGAGCTTTTTTGATTCGTGTCCAGGCTCAAAGAGAATAAAAGAGCCGTTCCCTGAGAATAATACCTGTGGGTGCGGCAGGGAAATAGAGATCTGGTCTGATGAGGAGGAGACCGCGTGTCCTCATTGTAAGAAAAAAGTAAACAGGGTCATGCCAAAGACCTGTCTTGACTGGTGCGGCATGGCGAGGGAATGCGTGGGCGACGATAAATTCCGGAAACATTTCAAGCAAAAGGAGGTATGACATGTTTTGTTATCAATGTGAACAGACGGCGGGCGGTACAGGATGCACAAAGCAGGGCGTTTGCGGGAAAGTGGAAGACATACAGAGCCTACAGGATATCTTACTCTTTGGTCTTAAAGGTATAGCCGCTTACGCGTATCACGCGAGGGAACTGGGCGCCATAGACAAGGATGTGGACGGTTTCATGCACGAGGCGCTATTCAAGACAATCACTAACGTCAGTTTTGACATGAATCAGTACCTGGATATAGTCTTGAGGTGCGGGGAGATCAATATAAAGGTAATGGAGCTTCTGGATAAGGCGCATACTCAGAGATTTGGTAACCCCGTGCCGACAGCTGTCGAGACCGGCACCAGAAAAGGCCCGGGTATCCTGATCACGGGCCACGATTTATTGGATCTTTATGAATTGCTAAAGCAGACAGAGGGCACGGGCGTCAATGTGTATACGCACAGCGAGATGCTTCCGGCGCACGGCTATCCTGAGCTGAAAAAATTTAAGCACCTGGCCGGGAATTACGGCGGCGCGTGGCAGGAGCAGAAAAAAGAATTCAAGGAATTCCCGGGAGCGCTATTGGCCACCACAAACTGCGTTTTGATCCCGCCCGAGAACACTTACCTGGACAGGCTTTTCACCATAGGTATCACAGGAGTACCGGGTTCAAAAAGGGTAAATAACAGGGATTTCAGCGAGCTCATAAAAAAGGCCAAATCTCTTCCGGCCCTGGAAGAGAAACCGGGCAAGAAGATAATGACGGGATTTCATCATACTGCCGTACTTGGCCTGGCCGATAAGGTCATTGAAGCCGTGAAGACAGGAAAGATAAAACATTTCTTTTTGATAGGCGGGTGCGACGGCGCCAAACCGGGCAGGAATTATTACACTGAATTCGCCGAGAGGGTCCCGAAGGATTGCGTCATACTCACGCTGGCGTGCGGTAAATACCGTTTCAATAAACTGGATTTCGGCGAGATAGCCGGCATACCGCGCCTCATAGACGTGGGCCAGTGTAATAACGCCTATTCAGCCATACAGATCGCCGCGGCCCTGGCAAAGGCCTTCAAGACAGACGTGAACGGCCTGCCGCTCACTTTGGTGCTCTCGTGGTTCGAGCAGAAAGCAGTTGCAATATTACTGTCTTTATTATATCTTAATATTAAAGGCATGTATATCGGGCCCACTGCCCCGGCTTTTATTTCCAGGAATGTATTGTCGGTTCTTCAGGAGAAATTTAATCTGAAATTAATCACTAACCCGGAAAACGATTTAAAGGAGATATTGAAAAAATAAGGAGGCTTGATGGATTTAAGCGCCCTGTATAATATCGGCTACGGAGTTTATGTGGTCAGCTCGAATAAAGGCGGTTTACTGAACGGCCAGATAGCTAACACGGTCTTTCAGATAACGAGCGAACCGGCGACAATAGCCGTAAGCGTCAATAAGCAAAATCTCACTCACGAATACATAAAAGACAGCAAGCGTTTCTCCGTCTCAATATTATCCGAAGAGACGCCCATGATTTTTATAGGCAAGTTCGGGTTCAAGTCGGGCAAGACAGAGGATAAGTTCAAGGGGACTGAGTTCGTGAAGCTGGATTCAGGGTGTCCGGCTGTCGTGGAAAACGCCCTTTCCTATATAGAGGCAAAGGTGATAAATCAATTCGACTGCGGTACGCATACGCTTTTTTTAGGAGAGGTAGTTGATACAAAGATATTGAAAAAAGGTAAGCCCATGACATACGCCTATTATCATGAGATAAAACGCGGGACGACTCCCAAGACAGCGCCTACTTTCATAAACCAGGCGGCCGCGGCAGCGCCCCAGGCGAAAAAACCGGCGCAAAAGTACAGGTGCACTGTCTGTAACTACATATACGACCCTGAAATTGGAGATCCGGACGGCGGGGTAAAACCGGGCACCGCGTTCCAGGACATACCTGATTCATGGGTCTGTCCTGTGTGCGGCGCGAAAAAGAGTGAGTTTGTAAAGGAAGGTTAGCATGAAACCCCTGGAGATTAAAAAAGGCATATACTGGGTCGGGGCCATTGACTGGGATCTCAGGAATTTCCACGGTTATCTGACCAACCGCGGCTCAAGCTACAACGCCTATCTTGTCGTGGATAAAAAGATAATTCTCGTGGACACCGTGAAGGATTATCTCTTTGACGAGATGCTGGGCCGCGTGAAAGAGATAGTCGATCCCTCAAAGATAGATTATATAATCTCAAATCACACGGAGATGGATCATTCAGGCGGGTTGCCCAGGATGATGGAGATTGCGAAAGGCGCGGTCATCATAGCGTCCCCGAACGGAGAAAAAGGCCTCAGGAGGCATTTTAAGAAGGATTGGAACTTCAGGGTGGTCAATACAGGCGATGCCATTAATATAGGCGCGAGGAACCTGAATTTCGCGCTGGTCCAGATGGTGCATTGGCCTGATTCAATGGTCACTTACGTGCCAGAGGAAAAATTACTTTTATCAAACGACGCCTTTGGTCAGCACATAGCGTCGAATGAGAGATTTGTGTCAGAAGTCGGTTTTGACATAGTAAAGGAAGAGGCGGCCAAGTATTACGCCAACATAGTCCTTCCTTACGGCATGCAGGTCAATAAGGCCCTGGACGCGGTTTCCAAGCTCGATATAGACATGATCGCGCCGAGCCACGGCCTCATATGGAAAGATCGCATAGCCGACATAGCCGCGCTTTATAAAAAGTGGGCCAGTAACATCTGTGAGAATAAGGCGATTATCGTATACGACACCATGTGGCACTCCACGGAAAAGATGGCAGAGGTGATGAAAACCGCCTTTGAGGAAAAAGATATCCCCTGCGAGGCGAAGAATCTAAGGGTAAATCATATCTCGGACGTGATGGGGTCTATCCTGGAGGCGAAATACATATGCGTCGGTTCGCCTACATTGAATAACGGGATGCTGCCCACTGTGTCCGCGTTTCTGACTTACATGAAAGGCCTCGCGCCTAAAAACAGGGTCGGCATCGCGTTCGGTTCCTATGGTTGGGGAGGCCAGAGCGTCGCGGAGATAGAGAATATTTTAGAGGCGTCTAAATTCAGCGTGCCTGTAAAAGGCCTTAAGATACAGTATGTACCGGATGACTCAGAATTAGAACAATTGAAAAACAAGATAAAGGAGGCGTTATGAAGTTGAAAGGCACACAGACAGAGAAGAATCTCCTGACAGCGTTCGCGGGAGAATCCCAGGCGAGGAACCGCTATACTTATTTCGCGGGCGTGGCGAAAAAAGAGGGTTACGAGCAGATATCGGCGATATTTTTGGAGACGGCTGATAACGAGAAAGAGCACGCCAAGAGGTTTTTCAAGCCGTTGGAAGGCGGGGATGTGGAGATAACCGCCGCTTATCCGGCAGGCGTAATAGGGACCACATTGGAAAATTTAAAGGCCGCGGCTGACGGCGAAAACATGGAATGGACGAAGATTTACAAGGATTTTGAGAAGACCGCGCGCAAGGAAGGTTTTGAGGAGATCGCTGACCAGTTCAAGGAAATAGCCGAGGTTGAGGAAGAGCACGAAAAAAGATACAGGAAGCTTTGGAAAAACGTCAAGGATAAGGCGGTATTCAAAAGAGACGCGGTAGTGAGGTGGAAATGCCGCAATTGCGGTTACGTGCACGAAGGCAAAGAAGCGCCGGATAAATGCCCCGCGTGCGCCCATCCCAAGGCGTATTACGAACTAATAGCGGAGAATTATTAACATTGAAAGTATTGGGCGTTAACGGAAGTCCAAGGATAGGCGGTAATACGGATATCCTTCTCGATAAGGTGCTGGAAGGCGCCGAGACCAGAGGCGCGGACACGGAGAAGGTGATCCTTAACGAGCTGAAATTCTCGCCGTGCCAGGAATGCGAGGGCCTGAAAGACGATGGTGAGTGCGTGATTCACGATGACATGCGCGAACTGTACGCTAAGATAAAAGAGGCCGATGCCCTGGTTCTGGCATCGCCTATTTTCTTCGGCAGTTTAAGCGGCCAGACGAAGATGATGATAGACAGGTTTCAGTGCGCGTGGCGCCTGAAGTACATGCTCAATAAAGAAACAGGGTATAAAAATAAAAAAGCTGTTTTTATCTCGGTGGAGGGGTCAGACAGGAAGGATTTTTTTGAGAACGCCAGGGCCATAGCGAGGAATTTTTTCGCCACGGTGAACGCCGATTACAAGGGTGAGCTCTTCTGCTCGGGCGTTGACGAGAAGGCGGGCATACTGAATCATCCCGGGTGCCTTAAAAAGGCATTCGAGCTTGGCGTGAAACTCGGGGGGTAATATGGGAAATCTGTTTTCAGCGGCGGAAGTGGTCGAGATGGGTATTGAGATAGAGAAAAACGGCAGGGATTTTTATAACGGCGTTATCGGCACCATAAAATCCCAGAATGCCAAAGACACTTTCAAGTATCTGGCGGGCGAGGAAGCGAAACACATATTGACGTTCGAGGGGATTCTTAAGGACGTCAAGAAATACGAACCCAGCGAGGCGTATCCGGGGGAGTATTTCGCGTACCTGAAGGCACTGTCAGAAGAACACGTGTTCACGAAAAAGGATCAGGGCTCGGGTCTCGCCAGGAAGGTGAAGGACGAGAAAGAGGCGATCGAGCTTGGCATAGGCCTTGAAAAAGATTCCATCTTGTTTTATGAGGGCATGAAAAAGGTTGTTTTGGAAGACGACCACGGCCTGATTGATAGGTTGATAGAACAGGAACATGACCATCTCAGAAAACTTTCTGAGCTTAAAAGGAGGTAATCATGCCCAAGGTAAAGATATACACGACATCAACGTGCGGTTATTGCTTTATGGCCAAGGATTTTTTAAACAAGAACAACATAGAGTTTGAGGCGGTGGACGTGGGACTTGACCAGACCGCGCGGCAGGAGATGATGGATCGTTCGGGCCAGATGGGCGTGCCTGTCCTGGACATAGACGGGAATATAATAATAGGTTTTGATAAGCCGGCGATAGTCAAGGCCCTGGGCCTTAGTTGACACCCAAGCAATACTCCTTTTGTCAACTTAGCGGCAGGTATTATGCGGGAATTACTCAGGTATTACAAAGAAAAGAAGAAAGAGATAAGAGATCGCCTTCGCGACTTCAGGGATAATTACAAAAAGGGCGATGAGCACGTGTTTTCCGAGCTGTGTTTCTGTTTATTGACCCCGCAGGCCGACGCCCTCAAGTGCGATGCGGCGATAAAGGATCTGCGGGAAACAGGTCTTCTCGTAAACGGTTCAGCGGGAGACATAAGGCCGAGGATAAAAGCGGCCAGGTTCTGGAATAATAAGTCCAGGTATCTCGTGGAGGCGCGCCGGCTCTTTAAGAAAAACGGCTGTTTTCGCGTGAAGCCGCTGATAAACGAGGAAGATATATCCGGGACACGGGATTGGCTCGTGAAAAACGTGAAGGGCATGGGTTATAAAGAGGCGAGTCACTTTTTAAGGAACATAGGATTCGGCAGGGACCTGGCTATCCTGGATGTTCACATATTGAAGAATTTAAAAAGATGCGGGGTCATAAGAAAACTTCCAAGGTCCCTGACAAAAAAAGAATATTTTAACATAGAAAATAAGCTGAGAAAATTTTCCAAAAAAATAAAAATCCCCATGGACGAATTGGACCTTTTATTCTGGTCCAGGGAGACAGGGGTGGTTTTTAAGTAGAAAGGAGGCGCATCATGAAGGTTACTGTACATTACATGCTCAGGCCTGTGGCTCACTGCAAAGAGGGCTGTTGTAGATAGTCCCGAGCACGACTTTAAACTGCTTTTAAAGTTATCCACAACAGTAGGGGGGGTTTAAACCTCCCCTACTGTTGTCATGATGAATTATGTTAAAAATAAAAGATAGAGTAATTATAGATATTAACGGTAAAAATGCGCTATTGCGCGGGGTGAATCTCGGCGGCTGGCTCATGATGGAAGGGTATATCATGCACGGCAGGAATATATCCGAGAAATCATTCAAGGCTGAGATGGCCAGGCGTTACGGAGAAGAAGAATTAGATAATTTTACAGCCGCGTTCAGGGATAATTTTATCTCGGAAGAGGATTTTAAGAACATATCCGGCCTCGGATTTAACTGCGTACGGCTTCCATTCAATCACAAACTCATAGAAAATCAGGACGAGAAATTCACGATAAATAAAAGCGGCGTTGATTTATTGAAAAAGGCTGTCTCTTGGTGCGGGAAATATGGCATCTATTGCGTACTCGACATGCACGCGGCTCCGGGTTCGCAGAACCAGGACTGGCATTCTGACAGCGACGGTGAGATGTTTCTTTGGAAGGATAAAAAATGCCAGGAGCGCTATTTTAAATTATGGGAAGTCCTGGCTGAAAATTTTAAAGATGAAGACGCTGTGGCGGGCTACAATATATTGAATGAGCCTGTTATAAAAGAAGATGGTTTAAACACTTTGAGGCCGTTTTACCAGGAGGCTGTAAGACGCATCAGGGCCATTGATAAAAATCACATAATATTTTTGGAAGGCAATATCTGGTCACAGCGCTTGGAGGATATAGGAGAGCCTTTTACGGAAAATCTTTCCTATAGCTGTCATTTTTATCATCCGCTGGATTTCACGTTTAATTTCCAGAGAGGGCTCAGGTATCCCGGCCAGGCGAACGGTGAATATTGGGACGCGGACAGGGTCTGTAAAGACCTTGAGGTCTATCATGGTTATTCTAAGAAATGGAACGTGCCGATATTCCTGGGTGAATTCGGGGTAAATTCAAGATGCGGGGAATGTTACGGAGAGCTTGAGTGGGTCAGGGATACATTAAAATGTTTCAAGGATTTCGGGTTTCACTGGACTTACTGGACTTACAAGGCAGTCGCGAATAACGTATTCCCGGACGGGCTGTATCAATACACAGCCAATCCTCCCTGGGTCAACCGCCAGGGCCCCATCTACGGCCTGGAAAATCTCTACACCCTTTGGAAAAATCATGAAAAAGACATCAAGGAATCATGGAAAACAGGCAATTTTACGCTTAATAAGAAGCTTTCTAATTTGCTTGTAAATTAAAGTTCCTTCTGATAGAATTATCCCCAATGGACAAAAAGCCCAAGTATTACATAGATTCCAATAATGAGTTTGTCATAGAAAATTATAACCTAGCCGGGGCGTTTTCGAATTTCCTGCCCGGGATAGCGGGCCTGTTCGGCATACCCATGTGGGCCTTTTATGTCAACAGGGGCCAGGGCATATGCAGTCTGGGCATACACGGCAAGGACAATTCCATAATGGAGTTTTTCCCGGCCAACAGGGCCTATCAGCTGGCGCCCTCCCAGAGCTTCCGCACGTTTTTAAAGATAAAAAAAGGCAAAGGCAGCGTATTTTACGAGCCATTCAGGCCTTATTCGGGCAAGACATCAGACGGCATAACCCAGAAGATGTTCGTGAGCGGCCACGAGATGAGGATAGAGGAGATCAATTCCACGCTCGGCCTGGACGTGGAGATAAAATATTTCACCATACCCAATGAGCCGTTCGCGGCCCTGGCGAGGATAGTCACCATAAAAAACACCTCCAGAAACGACATCTCGATAGACATGCTGGACGGGACGCCCATAGTGGTCCCATGCGGCACGGCGAATTTTTTCCTTCAGAAGATGAGGCGCACCATAGAGGCCTGGATGCTCGTGGAGAACTTGGATAAAAACGCGCCTTTTTACCGTCTGAAGGTGGATCCGAAAGACGCGTCAGAGGTGAAGTTCATAGAAGAGGGTAATTTTTACACGGCCTCTCTCGCGGGCAAGCTCCTCCCGGTGATTGTTGATCCCGAGGTCATATTCGGCCAGATAACGGATTTTTCGTATCCGGTGAATTTCGCGAATCAGGATAATTTCAAAGGCAAGGGGCAGATGGCCCAGAACAAGCTTCCGAGCGGAATGGCGCTCGCGTCGTTTTCCCTCAAAAAGGGGAAAGAGGCCAGGATATGCTCTTTATTGGGACACATGAGCTCGATGGAAAAATTAAATTCTTTCCTCCCCGAGTTTAAAAAAGAGGGATTCTACGACTCAAAGAGAAACGAGAACAAAGAAGTCATCGACGGCCTCAAGGATAATATTCTTACCGTGAGCGCCGACAAAAGATACGATACGTACTGCGGCCAGACATTCCTGGACAATGTCCTGCGCGGCGGCTTTCCCATAACCTGCTCCAATGACCACACGTATGCCTTTTACGTTTATTCCCGCAAGCATGGGGACCTGGAAAGGGATTACAATAAATTCTCGATAGAGCCGTCTTATTTCTCGCAGGGCGACGGGAACTACCGGGATACAAATCAGAACCGTAGGAATGACGTGTTTTTCAATCCCCAGATAAAGGATTTCAACATACTGCATTTCTATAATCTGATACAGGCGGATGGCTATAACCCGCTGGTCCTCAGGGGAGTCAAGTTCAGGCTGAAAGACACTAATTTTCTGAAATCAAAACTCGGAGAATCGGACGCTGCGAAATTGAAGCTTGTATTATCGGGAGAATTCACGCCAGGCAGGCTGTTCATGGAGATGGAAAGGCTCGGGATAAAGCTGAAGACGCCGTGGCGCGAGTTTCTGGACCTGCTTTCAAAGAATTGCGTCACTATTTATGACGCGGAGCACGGCGAGGGGTATTGGATAGACCACTGGACGTATAACCTGGATCAGGTGGAAAGTTTCCTGAGCGTGTATCCCGAGAAGCTGAAAGAAATCCTTTTGGACAAGAAAGAGTTCACTTTTTACGACAATGTCTTCTGCGTGAAGCCGCGTTCAGCGAGGTATCTGTTGAAGCACGAGGGGGTCGTGAGACAGTATCATTCGCTGGAGCATGACGCCAAGAAGACCCACATGATAAAAGAGCGTAAGAACGACCCTCATTTAGCCAGGACGAAAAACGGGGAAGGGGATATTTACAGGACAACGCTTTTGGTAAAGATGCTTTGTCTCGCGGTCAATAAGATCTCATCCCTGGACCCATTCGGCATTGGCATTGAGATGGAGGCGGATAAGCCGGGCTGGTGTGATTCAATGAACGGTCTGCCGGGACTCTGCGGCTCAGCCACGCCAGAGGTCTTTGAATTAAAGAGACAGGTCATGTTTCTGATTGAGTCGCTGGACAAGATAAAGATAAAAAGCGATTATAAGATTTCCATGCCTGAGGAGATGCGCGATTTTCTGAAAGGCGCGGAAGGCCTCATCAGGGAAAATCCGAAAGATTTTGATTATTGGGATAAGTCCAATGCCCTCAAGGAACGATACCGCGAAAATACAAAATACGGCTTCAGCGGCGCGGAAAATACATTGACCGCCGCGGAATTGAAAGAGGCGCTTGATGCCTTCGGCTCAAAGCTCGACAGCGCCATAAAGAAGGCGTACAATCAGAAACAAAAGGTTTATAATACCTATTTCATAAACGAGGTCGTAAAATACGAGCCCCTGAATAAGATTGACCAGGCAAAGGGCCTGCCGCTTGTAAGGCCCTTGGAATTCAAAAATAAACCTTTGCCGTTATTCCTCGAGGGTCCTGTCCGCGCCATGAAGGCGGACAAGGATCCTGAACACGCCCGGCTTTTATACAAGGCCCTCAGAAAATCAGAGATATATGACAAAAAGCTGAAGATGTACAAGATCAACGCGCCGCTGAAAGACATATCAAAAGAGATAGGCCGTTCCAGCATATTCACCCCGGGATGGCTCGAGAACGAGTCCATATGGCTCCACATGGAATACAAGTATATTCTGGAGATCCTGAAGGCGGGTTTATATAAGGAATTTTTTGAGGAATTCAAAAACGTCCTGGTGCCTTTTCAGAATCCCGGGCGTTACGCCAGGAGTGTTTTTGAGAACTCGTCTTTTATTGTCTCGAGCGCGTTTCCGGACGCGAGGCTTCACGGCCGCGGGTTCGTGGCGCGCCTGAGCGGCTCCACGGCTGAGATGCTCAGTATATGGATACAGATGAACGTCGGTGAGAAGCCGTTTTTCCTGAACGAAAAAGGGGAGCTTAACTTGCGGTTCAGGCCCGCCCTGCCCGCCTGGCTTTTCAGGAATGGCACGTACTCATTTAAATTTTTGGGGAAGACCCAGGTCACTTACCATAATCCGAAAAATAAAGACACTGTTTCGGCCAGGACGCGCTCCATTACATTGGAATACGACAACGGGAAGAAGTTCGAGATTCAGAAAGACGTCCTGGGCCACCAGCATTCAACGGATATCCGGGACAGGAAAGTAAAAAAGATAGATATTTATCTGTCCTAAGTTGACACTCGAGTAATACTCCTTTTGTCAACTTAGAGAAGGGGTTTTGGGATGGAAAATACTCTGATGCCTTTATATATTACCGCGGCGGCCCTTGGTTTCATGCATACGGTCTTCGGGCCCGATCATTATGTCCCTTTCATAGTGATGAGCAAGGCGAGGAAATGGTCTTTGATGAAGACCGCGGCGTTGACGCTTCTTTGCGGGATGGGCCACATACTGAGTTCCGTGGCGATAGGCGTCGCGGGTATAATGTTCGGCATAAGCGTCATGAAGCTGGAGGCCCTGGAGGCGTTCAGGGGTAACATAGCCGGTTGGCTTCTGATTATATTCGGTTTCACGTATTTCGTGTGGGGTCTTCACAGGGCGATTAGGAATAAACCTCACGCGCATTTTCATGATCACATGCGCGAATCAGGTCACACGCACGTCCATTCCCACTCCGGAGAACACGTCCACGCGCACGCCCTTGAGAAAAAGGCGAACATCACGCCGTGGGTGCTCTTTACGATATTTGTCTTCGGGCCATGCGAGCCGCTGATACCCATCCTGATGTATCCGGCCGCGAAAAATAACTTCATGGGGGTCGTCATGGTGACCGCGATCTTCGGCCTCGTGACTATCGCCACCATGTTCACCATAGTGATGGTCTCGTTATTCGGGATAAAATTCCTTCCCATGGCCAGGCTGGAGCGTTATTCGCATGCCCTGGCCGGCGCCACCATATTTCTCTGCGGGATTTCGGTGCGGTTTCTCGGGTTGTGAATCTAATAGCCTAATTTTTTGAGTTTGTAAGGGTCCTTGCGCCAATTCTCAAAGACCTTGACGTGGAGATCCAGGAATACTTTTTTTTCCAGGAGGGTCTCTATTTCTTTTCTCGCGGACTCGCCTATCTTTTTAAGCATGGAGCCGGCCCTGCCTATCACGATGCCTTTCTGGCTCGTCTTCTCGATGTATATCTCGGCGCGGATGTAGGTGGTACCCTCGGACCGTTCTTTGATTTCCTCTATAGTGACCGCGGTTGAATGCGGGACCTCCTCGTAGGTCAATTCCAGCACCTTTTCCCTTATTATCTCCTGGATGAAGAAGTCCTCATTTTTATCGGACAGCTGGTCGTCAGGGAAGATCGGGAAACCCTCAGGCATGTATTCCAGGATTTTTTTGAACACGACGTCCAGGCCGTCTTTTTTAGAGGCCGATATCGGGATGATTTCGCTGAAGTTAAATCTTCGCGCCTTGTCAATAATGGGCAGTATGCGCGCCCTGCCGGTCTTATCAATTTTATTTATCAGGAGGAACGACGGTTTTTCAGGCAGGAGTTCGAATATTTTCATGTCTTCCTGGGTGATGCCGCTTTGGGCGTCAATGAGCGCGATCGCCAGGTCTATATCCATGAGTGACGCCGTCGCCCTGCGCACCATGACCTTGCCGAGGAGATGTTTCGGTCTATGCATCCCCGGCGTGTCCACCAGGACGATCTGGAAATCCTCTCCTGACAGGACGCCCTGGATATTGTCCCGCGTGGTCTCAGGCTTAGACGAGACAATGCACAGCTTTTCTTTCACAAGCGCGTTTAAAAGCGTGGATTTTCCGACGTTCGGCCTTCCTACGATAGCGACTCTGCCTGCCTTGAACATGTGTACATTATACAAGGTTTTCTGTTTCATTTACACGCAAAATGTGTTATTTTATTACAAACAAAGTTAAACTCTGGGGGGAGACATGAGACCATTTTACTTGGCGATAATGACGGCGATTTTATGGGGCATAACGCCCGTAGTGGAAAAGATGGGGCTTTCGAAGATAGAGCCGCTGGCGGGCGTATTGATAAGGTGTTTCGGGGTGATCGTGGGCACCGTGATTCTGGCCCTGTTCAACACCAACCTGCTTAAGATGGCTTTAAAGGCGGATTTAAAGACCATGCTGTTCCTGATAGCCGGCGGCATAATGGCAAGTGTCCTGGGCCAGATACTTTTTTACAGCGCGCTTAAACAGGGCGAGGCGTCCAAACTGGTTCCCGTGGCCGGCATGTATCCATTGGTTTCTTTTATATTGGGCCTGATTTTTTTAGGGGAGACGTTTACCCTGAGCAAGGGATTCGGGATGGTGCTTGTCGTGTTGGGAGTATTTTTACTCAGGTAGCGTGGTTTCTACCTGTTTCTGAATGACGTTCGTCTGGCGGTTGCTGATATCAAAGAGAGTTTCCAATACCCCGTCGTTATTTGAATCCCTTTCCATCTTCACTGTCCTGCCGTTCTGATACAGGCTTCTCTGGTCTATGGTGCCGTTGTAATCAGAGTCTATCTCGAATTTCACGCGCTGGCCGTACTCAAAATAAGAGAACATGTCCGGTGTCCCGTCATAGTTCAGGTCTATTAAAGTCCGTCTTTTTCCTTTTGGTTCGTAGAATATCCAGAGGTCTATCTTGGAGTCATAATTCCTGTCGCTTTCCATTTTCTCGGGTTTATCATTGTCGTCGTAGTATATCCAGAAGTCGGTTTTCTTGTCTTTGTTTTTGTCCTCTTCCGTTATTTTAGCCGCCGCGCACAGAGAAACGCATGTAATCAGGGATGCCATCGTGAAAAAAATTAGCTTGCGCATATTTGCCTATTCCTTAAAGTTATGATAAAATCTGTATACTATATGGATACCATAAGAATAGCGTTAAGTCAAATAAATACAATTGTCGGGGACCTCAGGGGAAACAAGGATAAGATCCTGTCTTCCATCCGCGCCGCCGCGGGAAAAGGCGCGGATATCGCGGTCTTTCCGGAGCTGGCTGTCACGGGCTACCCGCCCGAGGACCTTCTTTTCAAGAAGCACTTTGTCAGGGAAAACATCAAATACCTTAAAGACATAGCGGCCCGGGTCAAAGACATGATGGTCATAGTGGGTTTTGTTGATTCCAAGGGGCCTGATATCTATAATAGCGCGGCCGTCATCCAAGACAAGAAGATTATCCATGTTTATCACAAGCGCCACTTGCCCAATTATGGTGTTTTTGACGAAAAGAGGTATTTCGCGCCCGGGTCCGGAGACAAGGTTTTGAGGATAAAAGGTTTTTCCTTCGCCGTGAATATATGCGAGGATATCTGGGTAAAGGATGTCCCAAGGGTCCGGGCGGATTTTCTGATAAATATCTCGGCCTCGCCTTATCATTTCGGAAAACTCAAGGAACGGGAAAAGGTCCTCAGCGCCAAGGCGAAAAAACTCCGTATCCCGATATTATATTGCAATCTCGTGGGAGGCCAGGACGAGCTGGTATTCGACGGCCGGAGCGCCGCCTTTGATAAATCAGGCCGCCTCGCGGCCAGGGCAAAGGCCTTCAGCGAGGACATGATATTATTGGACATCCCGGCGCTCCCGCGATCAAAGATAAGCGCGATGAGCGATAACGAGGAAATCTATTCGGCGCTGGTCCTGGGAGTCAGGGATTACGTCCATAAAAACGGATTTAAAAAAGCGGCACTTGGCATCTCTGGTGGGATTGATTCAGCCCTGGTGGCCGGGGTGGCGGTTGACGCGGTCGGGAAGGACAACGTATTGGCCGTTTCCATGCCGTCGAGATATTCCTCCAGCGAGACGCGGCTGGACGCTGAAAAGATATCAAAGAACCTGGGGATAAAGTTTAAGGAGATACCGATAGACGGGATATTTGATTGTTATGCTTCGGCGTTGAGAGCGCATTTTAAAAACGCGGCGCCGAATATGGCGGAAGAGAATATCCAGGCGAGGATACGTGGAAACATGCTTATGGCGTTTTCGAATAAATTCGGATACATGGTCCTGAACACGGGGAATAAGAGCGAGACCAGCGTGGGTTATTGCACGCTTTACGGTGACATGGCCGGAGGTTTCGCGGTTATAAAGGATGTCCCGAAAAGGATTGTCTATGAGCTTGCCAGGCATGTAAATAAAAAAGCCGGGCAGGCGGTGATCCCGGAGAGCGTTTTCAGGAGGGCCCCGACAGCCGAACTCAGGCCTAACCAGAAAGATCAGGACACGCTCCCCCCTTACGACTTCCTGGACAAGGTGATAGACCTTTACATAGAGAAGAACAGGTCTTTCTGCGAAATCGTAAAACAGCTCGGCGATAAGGACACAGTCGCGAAGGTCCTTGGCATGATAGACGTGAACGAATATAAAAGGCGGCAGGCCGCGCCCGGGGTGAAGATAACGCCTCGCTCGTTCGGGAAAGACAGGCGCGTCCCGATAACAAATAAATTCCTGGAGGCGGAATATGGAAAAGATGACAAGTGATGAGCTGTTCATATCCGTGGTCAAGAGGGTCAACACGTACCTGATAATGATGGGTGTGTTTTTCTTTATATATTTCTTGCTCAACACGAAGGTAAATATATTTCTTTTCCTGCTGGCGCTTTTGAGCGTGGCGTTCGCGCTCCTTTCTTACAAGCACACGGTCATAACGGAGAGCATGAGCTTTGAATTGAGGCGCGCCAAGGCGGCCCTGGCTGATGTATCACGGGAAACCCGCGAGATGCATGAAGGATAGATGATATTCCGAGTTTTTTTAATAATATGTTTTTTGTGTCCTTCCGTTCTCTTCGCGGCTGAGAATACAGGCGTGACGGCGTACTCCGCCGTCCTCATGAACCCGGTCAACAAGAAAATCATTTATTCCAAGAATTCCCGCGCTAAACTCGCGCCGGCCAGCACCATAAAGATCATGACAGCCATAGTCGCGGTCAAGAATTCCAGCCTGGACAAGAACGTCCGGATAAGCGCGTATGCCGCGAGCATGCCGCCCAGCAAGATTCACGTGAAAGAAGGAGAGGTCTATAAGATAGAGGACCTCCTGAAGGCGGTACTTCTGAATTCCGGCAATGACGCCTCTGTCGCGCTGGCTGAGGGCGTGGCCGGGTCTGAGAAAAAATTCGTGGACATGATGAACGAGACGGCGAAGAAGATAGGCGCCGGGGATACCCGTTTCAAGACGCCGAACGGCCTCCCGGCCAAGGGCCAGTATTCCACGGCGCGCGACCTGGCCTTGATAATGAAAGAGGCGACAAGGTACAAGGCGATAATGGATATCATGGGTCTGAAGACCGCGGAGATAAAAGAACTCAACAGCGGCAGGACTATAAAGCTCAGGAACCACAATAAATCTTTGTGGAAGGACAATCATTACACCATGCTGGGCAAGACAGGGTATACCATCAACGCCAGGCATTGTTTCGCCGGCTACATAGAGTATTCGAATAAAAAAAAGGCGGTGGTGGTGATTTTGAAGAGCAGGAAGATGTGGACTGATCTGGAGAGACTGGCTCTTAAAGGCAGAAAACGTAAATAGAAAGGGTTCCATGGCAAAAAGACTCGTGATCCTCGGCGTTTTATTTTTAGCGTGTTCCGGCGTCTCGTACGCCGCCCCGGCTTACGGCACCCACATGCCTGAGAAAGGGCATTGGACGTGGGGGTTGGAAGGAGATTTCCTCGTGGACAGGGACCTCGCGGATGACCAGGGTTCCACGAACGGCAGCAGGTATTTTCTCACCGGGTCTTTAGGCATCTTTGACTGGCTGTGTTTTGACGGCAAGGTCGGGATCGGCAACGTGGAATGGGATAGAGTAGGCGCCAGCGACCTGGATTACGAGACCAATTTCGCGGGCGGTTACGGTTTCAGGATAAAGGGATACGAGAATGAGAAGTGGGGCATTAAGACCGTGGTCGGTTTTCAGCACATAAGCGTGCATCCCCTTGGCGCCGACGAGGGCATAGATAAACATCAGGTGATAATAGACGACTGGCAGGGTTCTTTATTGGTGTCAAAGGATATAGGGAGTTTCGTGCCTTATTGCGGGGCCAGGTACGGCAGCGTGGATTTTATAAAATGGGTGAATGAGCATGACCGCAAGCGCATCAAGTCAGATGACTTCCTGGGCCTGGTGCTGGGCGCGGATTACTGGATTGACAGTAACACAAAGGTCAATCTGGAAGGCGCTTTTATAGACGGGCAAGAATACGCGATAGGGATCAGCCGCGATTTTTAGTTTATCCGCAGCAGTTCCTTCGGGAATATATTGTCCGCGCCTAAAATACAGGCGGGATCCAGGGATTTTTTGAGGGCGGCCATTTCTTCCAGGCCGGCTTTTCCGTACATGATCTCAAGAAACGAGTGTTTCAGTTTGCCTATGCCGTGTTCAGCCGACACGGTCCCGCCCAGGGACACGGCCTTTCTCACGAAATCAGAGTAGACCTGGCGGCTGTTTTTATACTCAATCTCTGTCTTTGGCAGCATGTTCACATGCATGTGGTTCTCGCCTATGTGGCCGAATATCACGAAGTCTATTTTTGAGGAGATGAGGCTTTCCCTGTAAAAATCGAACATCTGGTTGAAGTTATTGCCGGGTACGGCGATATCTGTCCCGACCTTTGGCAGGCGATTTCGCTTCACGATCTCATTCACCATCTCGGGAAGCGCGTGTCTGAGTTCCGTGAGTTTTTCCCTTTCTTTATCAGAGTCGGCGAACAGGGTCTTTTCCATCATGGCGCGATGTTTTTCCAATAGGCCGGTCCACTGGTCCACGAGGGCGTCTTCCGCGCCTTTTTTAAAATCCTGCTCAAAATACACCAGGCACGCCGCGTCCCGCGGGACATTGGGGTATTTGGTCCTCAGTAAAGAGAGGGAATTGGAGTCCATGTATTCGATGGAGAGGGCATTTTGTCTTTTCGCGTCCTTTATGAAATCAAGCGCGTCAGTTTCTTTCGAGAAAAACCCGAAAAAACTCATTATGTTTTCGGGCGGGACGCCCAGGGCTATCTCTATTTCCGATATGAGGCCCAATGTCCCCTCGTGGCCTATGAAGATATCCAAAAGGTCCATGTTGTCTTTTACGTAATACCCCGCCGCGGTCTTTATCCCGGGCATCGTGTATCCGGGGATCTGGATCTTTATTTCCTTATTTTTTGATTTCAGATTATAGGCCTTGCCTTTTTTTACCAAGTGTTCCCCGCGCTTCAGCGCAAGGATATCTCCGGAAGACAGGATTATTTTCAGGCCCTTTATGTAATTACGCGTTGGGCCGTACTTGAAGCCCTTGGCGCCTGAGGCATTGGTGGATACAGTGCCTCCGAGAAACGCGTTCGGCTCAGTGGGTTCAGGCAGGTACGCGAGGCCTATTTTGGAAAGTTCAGTTCCCAGGTCAGAAAGCCTTACAGCCGGCCCCAGCCTCGCTGTGAGGCCTTTTTTGTCTATATCGATTATTTTATTGAAGCAGTCTGTGGCTATCACTATGCCGCCGAACGGCACCCTCGCTCCTGTAACGCCTGTGCCGCCTCCCGAGATGGTTACAGGCGTTTTTTTGGCCGCGGCGTCTCGCAATATCTCCTGAGCGTCGCTTTCATTTTCCGGGAAAACCACCTCGTCCGCGTGCCCGCCCAAAAGGCCTGAATAGTCCTCAAAATAACCCTTGATAATGTCAGGGTCTCTCTTTATAATCATAGGTATAATTTAACATACAAGCTTTTCAAAGTAAACACCTAACCAACCAGTAGGGGAGGTTTAAACCTCCCCTACTGGTTGGTTTAAGGCCTCAAACATGAGCGATATAGCTATTTTATTGATAGGTTTATTGGCGGGCGTATCCAGCGGGTTTTTCGGCATAGGAGGCGCGGTAGTGCTCGTGCCCGCGCTCGTATATATCTTTAAATATCCCCAGCATTACGCCCAGGGCACAGCATTAGCGGCTCTATTACTCCCTGTTGGTATCCTGGCTGTCATGAAATATTACAAGGCGGGCAATGTGAATGTTAAGGCCGCGGCATTCATAGCGCTTGGATTTTTCGCGGGAGGCCTGATAGGCGCCGTGTTCGCGCAGGCAGTGCCAAGCCCGGTATTGAAGAAGCTTTTCGGCGCGTTACTTTTTTTCATCTCTATATTTATGCTATTTGGCAAATGATAGACACGCGGAAACTCATATCGCTTCTAAAAAAGGATTATCCCGGCGCGAAGATAGCGCTCAGGTTCAGGAATCCCTGGCAGTTACTCACGGCGACCATTCTTTCAGCCCAGTGCACTGACATTAGGGTGAATCAGGTAACGCCGGGCCTGTTTAAGAAATACAAGACAGTCGCGGATTTCGCCAGGGCGGATATAAAGGAGTTTGAGCGGGACATACGTTCCACAGGTTTTTATAAAAATAAGTCACGCGCCATAATCGGCTCAGCCAAGAAGGTGCTGAGCGATTTTAAAGGCAGGGTCCCTGATACCATGGAAGAGCTATTGACTCTTCCGGGCATTGGTCGCAAGACAGCCAACGTGATACTTTCCTCAGGGTTTGGCAAGGTAGAAGGCATAGTAGTCGATACTCACGTGATAAGGCTTTCAGGCCGTCTGGGCCTCACGAAAAACACAAACCCTGAAAAGATAGAAGAGGATTTGATGAAAATAATCCCTAAAAGCGACTGGTCGATTTTTTCGCACCTATTGATCCTTCATGGCCGCGAGATCTGTAACGCGCGAAAGCCATTGTGCGCTGACTGTAGCGTAAATAAACTTTGCCCATCGGCTTTCAAGGTGAAAAAATGATATCCTCAAACCCATTCACACCCCAGTCAGGCTGGGAACCAAAGATATTCGGCGGAAGAGATGAGGAACTGAGCGTATTTAAATCAAACCTGGACGAGTCGCTCAGGTCCAGGCCGAGCCATCTGGTATTGTTGGGTGACTGGGGAGTAGGTAAGACTTCCCTATTAAAGCAGTTCAAGAGGATTGTCCAGGAACGTAATCTATTGGCCTCTTTCTGCGCCATCTCAAGATTCACAGAGAAGAATACTCCTCTGGAAGCTGTCCATTTCATGGCTGAAGAGATGCTCATGGGTTTTCCCAAGGCCAATCTCAGCCAGGAAGACGTGGCCGGCCTATTCGGCAAGAAAAAAACACTCACCCACGCCCAGACACAGTTTAAAAAATACCTCCTGGAGCTATGGAAGGCCCTTGACACGAAATTGGCTGTAGCGCTCCTTGACGACACACAGAACCTTTTATCCATATCCAACACAGTGGATATCCTCAGGGCTGTATTGAGCGATGAGGAGATTATCAAAAACACGAATTTTCTGTTCGTACTTTCATCCACGCCGGCCGGCTGGGCGTCTTTCATGGATAAGCATGACCCCATAGGCAGATTTTTCAGGAAAAGGCTTGTCGCGGATAACCTGAAAGAGGAAGAGGTCTTTAAGACAGTTGAAAAGACGCTTAAAGATACAGGCGTTTCGTTTGACCGGGCTATCATGAAAAAGATATATCAATACACCCTCGGCCATCCTTATGAGGTCCAGCTTTTATCAAGCCACCTTTACGACGCCCAGACCCAGGGAGAGGTGAAGCCTGAATCCTGGGAGAACGCGCTAAGCAGCACGCTCAAAGAGCTCGGCAATGATTATTTTAATTATTTATTATCAAAGGCGAGCGACAGGGAGATGGACCTATTAAGGATCCTCGCCGAGGAGAAAAAGCCTTTTTCAACAAAAGACCTGACTACTCTCATGATAGTGGGCAAAAGGGCCAGGAAATTTCCCACAGCCAACATAAAGAATTTCCTGTACCGCCTGGAGGAGAAGGGCCTGGTGAAAAGGAATGAGGCCGGCAGTTTCTACATCTCTGACCTGATGCTGAGCGAGTTCATCACCCGCAAAGCAGCGGAATAATTTTATTGACAAAAAATAGCGCAAATTATATTATAGTTAGACAATTTAAACAAATTAACAAAATTTAGGAGGATTACATGAAAGCGAGAATAGACGCTGAATTATGTGTTGG
>JBAZOA010000007.1:0-31470 GCA_041648935.1 Candidatus Omnitrophota bacterium
GCCCGCTATGCCTGTCTCCGTGAAATCCCGCAAGAGCTTGGCGATGGAACGCAATAATATATCTCCCGCCGTATGCCCGTACTCGTCGTTATAATTCTTGAAATTATCTATATCGATCATCAAAAAAGAACACCGGGTATTATCCCTAAGGGCGCGCGACAACTCCTCTTTTAACCGCTCCAAAAAATACCTCCTCAGATAAAGACCCGTAAGGCCGTCCCTGATGGCAAGCTCCAGCGTCTGTCTGTAGAGCCTGGAATTTTCCATGCTCACGGCGCCGAGATCGCATATGATATCCAGAAGCCGCAGGTCCTCGGAATTGTAATTGTAGGGCCTCTGGCTCTCGAGCCTCAATACCCCGGTCACCTTTTTGCCTTCCATCAAAGGACACGATATGACCGAGCGGAATTCTCTCGCGTAATCCCTGATCTTGTCCTCGCTGAACCTGAAATCCTTTCTTATATCCTCCACCAGAAGCACCTGGCGCTGTTTAAAAACCCATTCGTCCAGGATGTCGCCCTTCTTGGACTTGGCGCTGCCCTCCGTCCTCGAGGCAATGAGATTCAGCTCCTGTTTTTTGGTATCCACCAGAAATAAAAGCCCGGTCTCTGACTTCCCGACTATGGAAAGACTGTTATCAAGGATATGCTCCGCGACCTTCTCCGAAGATAAGGTAGAGCTCAGGATAGACACGACGTCTTTAAGACGGTTATATCTCTCTTCTTTTTTTTCCAGCGCCGCCGCCTCTTTCTTATGCCTCGCGTGCCCATCCGCGAGCACATTCATGTCCTCCTTTATCTCTTCGATCCTGGTCTGCATGATGTGACTGTGGTAATTATGGCGCTTTATCTGGCCGTCCACTATAAAAAACAGGATAAAAAACACGGGTACATTCCAAATGTAATAAAAACTGGCGCCCATGGATATCAATACGGTAAAGAATATGGATCCGCCGAGAAAGACAGCGCTCCTGTGAAAGCCGAGTTCCTGCAGAGCGGCTATTATGACAAGATTATACAGAAAGATATTGGGGGCCTTAGGGAGATCCGTGCGGAATACAAGGTAAGATATCGCTATGAAGCTAACGCCGCATAAAACAATACTCTTTATTGAGCTGGGTTTTTCCGATTGCATAAGCAATCATCACACTATAGTTTCTTCTGTGTCCTTATTAAAAAAATGAGCGTTGGACATGTCAAAGACAAGGTCTATATCCTGGTTTACTTCAGGTTTATCATGGCCGTCGACCCTGGCCACCAGAGAACAACGGCCCGCCTTTATATACAGGTATACCTCGGAGCCCATGGGCTCCGCTATCTCGACTATCGCCTTCACCGTATTATCCGGGTCCGCCTCCGAGATAAAAAGTTTATCATAGATGTTTTCCGGCCTTATGCCAAAGACAACATCCTTGCCTTCATATGGCAGCATCTTCCCGCGCATGTCCTCGACCAGCTTTACGGTGAAGCCGCCGTCCGTAAAAAACATCTTTCCCTCTTTTTTTATTATCTTTCCGTCCACGAAATTCATGGGCGGGGAACCGATAAATCCGGCGGTGAATTTATTGACCGGCTTGTCGTAGAGGGCCATGGGGTCCGCCACCTGCTGTATGATGCCGTCTTTCATCACCACGATGCGGTTGCCCATAGTCATGGCCTCTGTCTGGTCGTGCGTGACATATATCATGGTGGACTGAAGCCTTATGTGCAGTTTGTTCAGTTCCGTCCTCATCTGGACCCGCATCTTGGCGTCCAGGTTACTCAGGGGCTCGTCAAACAGAAAGACCATGGGCTTCCTGACTATGGCCCTCCCCACAGCCACCCTCTGTCTCTGCCCGCCTGAAAGTTCTCTCGGTTTCCTGTCAAGGAGCTTGACTATGCCTAGTATGTCAGCGGCCTCCCTGACCCTCTGATTGATCTCAGCCCTTGGATATTTGCGCAGACGAAGGGCGAATGACATATTCTCGTAGACGCTCATGTGCGGATAGAGGGCGTAATTCTGAAAAACCATGGCGATGTCCCTGTCTTTGGCCGGGACGTGATTCACCATCCTGTTCCCTATCCATATCTCGCCCTTCGTGACATCCTCGAGGCCGGCTATCATCCTGAGCGTGGTGGACTTGCCGCAGCCGGACGGACCCACGAGCACGACAAATTCCTTGTTCTCGACACTCAAGTTTACGTCTCGAACCGCTTCTATGTTCCCGGGGTAAATCTTCGATATGTTTTTTAAACTAACCTGGGCCATATCTTGTAATTTTACCGCTCGCGTCAATCAGCCTGTGACAGGTACCCTATTATCTGGAATATGGTATCCTTCAGGTTCTTGCGGTGAACCACCATATCTATGAGGCCGTGTTCAAGGAGGAATTCCGATCTCTGAAAACCGGGCGGCAATTTCTGGCGTATGGTCTGTTCTATGACCCTGGGCCCCGTAAAACCTATCAAGGCCTTCGGCTCCGCGATGATAACGTCTCCCAGCGTGGCGAAGCTCGCCAGCACGCCCGCCATGGTGGGATTTGTAAGTACGGAGATGAACAAGAGTCCCGCCTCGTTATGCCTCGCGAGCGCCGCGCTCGTCTTCGCCATCTGCATCAATGAGATCATACCCTCGTACATCCTCGCGCCGCCTCCGGAGCCTGAAATGATGACAAGCGGCAGGCGATTCTCCGTGGCGAATTCCGTTATGCGCGTGATCTTCTCTCCGACCACGTAACCCATAGAACCCATTATAAAGCGGGAGTCAGTGACGCCGAGCGCTATACGCTTCTTATTTAAAAGCGCCTTTCCTGTGAGCGCCGCCTCTTCCAGTCCGGTGGCCTTTTTATCCTCTTCGAGCTTTTCAGCATAGGACTTGGGACCCTTGAAATTCAAGAGATCCCTGGTCGCCATGTCTTTCTCGAACTCCTCAAAACTGCCTTCGTCCACGAATGTCTCTATGCGCTCGCGCGCGCCCAGCACGAAGTGATAATTGCATTTAGGGCAGACCTTGAAATTCTCGTCCAGGGTCTTCTTGTAGATTATGTCCCCGCAGCCCTCACACTTTATCCATTGGCCGTCAGGGACACCCTTGCGTCTCTGTCCGTTAAGCTTAAGCTGCTGAGTCTTTGGTTTGCCGAATATAGCCATGGTCTCCTAGAACTTGTTTATCACTAACCCCGTCAAAACCTTTGGATAAAAATAAGTCGATTTCTGCGGCATGCGCCTGCCCGCGAACGCGATATCCCTGATCTCCGTGATGTTCACGGGATTCAGGAGCACGGCCAGGGAAAACCTCGCCTGGTCCACCTCGTTAATAGCATAATCCAAATCCTTGGTAAAATCTATTAAAATCTCTCCGCCGCCGGCCTCGCTCTTTTTTCTGAGCGGCTCTATGACAAGGTCCTTCACTATGGTGACATCCAGATCTTTCTTGCCCCCCAGCGTCAGGCCGATAAACCTGTTTTTTCTGTAAATGACTGATCTGTGCTGGCCTTTCCCGGCCTTCTTGAGAAAAACCACGGCTTCCTTCTTTGACCCCAGCTCCTTTACGTTAAAATGCTTTTTTAACTCGGCATCGAGGCCCTCCGCCGCTTTTTCGCTGATATTGCCGAGCAATCTGTGCGTCGGCAATATCACGAGCCCGCCGCCGTAGAGATCGGTGAAATAAGTCAGTATGTATCCGTACCTCGGATCGTTTTTAAACCTGGCGAAATCAAGGCCCACCTCGTAGCGATGATGGCCGTCCGCGATGAAAATCTTTTTCTCAGACATCCTGCGCGTTATGTCTTCCAGCGTCTTTTTATCCGACACGCGCCACAGTTTATTTCGTATGCCATGGCTATCAACCAAGTCCACGAGCGGCGCCGCCCTCATCTCCTGTTTTAAAATCTTACCGATATAGGAACCGTCATCCTCAAATATCGCGAAGACCGGACCCAGATTGGCCTCTATGGCCCTTATGAGCCTGGCCCTGTCCTCTTTCGGGGCGGCCAATGTGTTCTCATGAGGATAGACGGAGGACGTCTTTGTGTCAAACTCCTCCAGCTTCAGAAGCGCCATGAAACCGATCCTCTTCCTGGCCTTCTTGCCTACTTTGAACTCCTGCTGATTAACGTAAATTGACGGGGCATCGTCTTTCTCCAATATCCCTTTCTTCCGGCATTCTTCCATGAACGCGGCCGCGCGCGTGTACTTATTTTCTCTCTCGTCATCCCCGGGGAAGTCTTTCCCGTAAAGCATCCGTATTATATTATAAGGATCCGCCTTGTAGAGATCATCCTGCTCTTTCGACGAAATGACGTCATAAGGAGGGGCCATCACCTTAGAGATATCCCGTATCTTTTCCTGATTGTAACGCGCGCCTTTAAACGGACGGATGTCTGCCATGTATCAAAACCCCCATTATGCCTCCGATGCCGTCACAAATCATGTCAAAAACGCTGAATTGCCTCATGGGCACGAAGTGCTGGTGAAGTTCGTCTGAAACGCCGTAAGCCACCGCGAACAAAATCGCTATTATTTTAAAGTTTTGCCGGAATAATTGCAAGGAGGAATTTTTAAGCGCGCGGGCCGCCAGAAAGCCGAAAATAAAATATTCCACCGCGTGCGCGAATTTATCAAAATTGATGATGTTTGTCTCGGGCAAGGGTCTTGACAGACTGGACAGATAAAATATAAGCGCCGCGTAAAAATACAGCGGCAGCCAGTACTTAACAATATTTCTCATTATTTATGGCATCCCTTTTTATCGCACCCGGCGCACGCGGGATTGTCCGCCTTTGCCTGTTTCTTGTATCCCTCGCTTCTGTAATCGGTGGCGTAAAATCCCGATCCCTTGAATATGATACCGCCGCCTTTGCCTATGAGACGCTTTACCTTGCCCTTGCATTTTTTGTCAGGGCAGGCCGACAGGGGCTTTTCCTTAATGCCTTGAAACACATCGAAGGTCTTTCCGCATTTTGAGCATTCGTATTCGTACGTGGGCATCTTCATCCTCTCTATTTTTTGAATATCTTTTTAACCTTGTCCATGAACGACGCGGCTAACGGCGTGACGTCTCCGCCGCAGGATTTCTCAAAATCTTTCAGGAGCCGCTTCTGTTCCGCGTTCAGGTGAACCGGGGTTTCGACTATCACCCGCACGAGCTCGTCCCCGTAACCCTGGCCCCTCAGATTCTTCACCCCTTTTCCCCCGAGACGAAATATCCTGCCGCTCTGAGTGCCCTCCGGGACCCTCATCATCACGTTGCCGTTCAGGGTAGGGACCTCTACCTCTCCGCCCAGCGCCGCCGTTGGAAAAGATATGGGCGCGTCGCATATTATATCATAACCATGCCTTTGAAATATGGGATGTTCCTTGACATGTATGTAAATATACAGATCCCCGGGGTGTCCGCCCCTTGAACCCGCCTCGCCCTCCCCCTGAACGCGCAGGCGCGAACCCGTATCGACCCCGGCGGGGATATTTACCTCTATTTTCTTTGTCGCCCTGACCCTGCCTGTCCCGCCGCAATCCGCGCAGGGATTTTTTATGGTACTGCCTTCGCCCCCGCACCTGCGGCAAGTCTGGGAAAGGGTGAAAAATCCTGTTGAGTGCATGGTCTGGCCCCTGCCGTTGCACGCCGGGCAGGTTGATTTCTTCGTGCCGGGCTTGGCCCCGCTCCCGTTACAGGCGCCGCACGTCTCGTGCCTCGGGACGCTGATCGTCTTCTTTACGCCAAACGCGGCGTCCTCGAAAGATATCTCTATCTCATACTCCAGGTCGTTCCCGCGGCTTGAGAAACCGCGGCCTGACCTGCGCGAACCGCCTCCGAACACGCCAAAACTGGACAGTATCTCCTCGAACATCTCTCCGCCAAGTCCGGCGCCCTCAAATATACTGCCGAAATCAGCGCCCTTGAATATATCCTCGGCCGAATATCTGGAATCGATGCCCGCGTGGCCGAACTGATCATACTGACTCCTCTTCTGCGGATCGGACAGGACGGCGTACGACTCCGAGATCTCCTTGAATCTCTCCTCCGCTTCTTTCTTCTTGTCGACACTCACCCTGTCAGGATGAAATTTAAGCGCGAGATTCCTGTACGCCTTCTTGATCTCGTCCAGGCTCGCGCCTTTCTGCACCCCGAGAATCTCGTAATAATCCTTCTTTGTGGTCATCTTCATCCCCCAAGTTGACACTCAAGCAATACTCCTTGTGTCAACTTAGCCTGTTACTTTTCCTTGAACTCCGCGTCAATCACATCGTCGCCCTGCTTTTTATCTTTAGGCTCATCCCCCTGCGCGTCTTGAGCGCCCGGCCCAGGACCCGCCGCCTCGGATCCGGCTTGGCCTGGCTTGGCCTGCTTTGCCTGAGCCGCCTTGTAAACCTCTTCGGCCAGTTTATGAGAGGCCTGGCCCAAATCCTCCATGGCCTTCTTTATCTTTTCTATATCCGCCCCTTTTAAGGCCTCTTTCAAATCGCCAAGCTTTCTTTCTATGTTCAGCCTGTCATCCTGGCTGACCTTGTCGCCAAAATCCTTCAAAGACCTCTCCACGGAATAAGCGAGCGTATCAGCCTGATTCTTGAGCTCTACTTCTTCTTTCTTTTTCTTGTCGTCCGCAGCGAATTTCTCAGCGTCCTGGACCATCTTCTCTATCTCTTCCTTTGACAGCTTCTTGGGGGCCGATATCTTTATGGTCTGCTCCTTACCCGTCCCAAGGTCTTTTGCGCCGACATGCACGATACCGTCCCTGTCAATATCAAAGGTAACCTCTATCTGAGGAACGCCTCTGGGCGCCGGAGGTATGCCTACCAAATCAAACCTGCCGAGCTCCGTGTTGTGTTCGGCCAGCTGACGCTCGCCCTGCAATACGCGCACCGTGACAGCCGGCTGATTATCAGCCGCCGTTGAGAATATCTGACTTTTCTTTGTCGGGATAGTGGTATTGCGCTCTATGAGCTTGGTAAACACGCCTCCCAGCGTCTCTATCCCCAAAGAAAGGGGCGTCACGTCAAGCAAGAGAACTTCTTTCGCGTCCCCTTTTATGATAGCCGCCTGTATGCTGGCGCCCAAGGCAACGCATTCCATCGGATCCACGCCGCGCTCTATTTTCTTGCCGACATAATCCTCTAAAAATTTCTGGACAATCGGCATCCTGGTAGGGCCGCCGACCATTATGATCTTATCTATATCCTTCGGGGTAAAACCGGCGTCCTTGAGCGCCTGATCAACAGGACCCTTGCATCTGTCCACGATTGGCTTCACGAGGTCCTCAACCTTAGCCCTTGATAAAGACATGGTCAAGTGCTTGGGGCCGGTCGCGTCCGCTGTTATAAAAGGAAGGTTTATGTCCGTTGACACAGTGCTTGAAAGCTCCACCTTCGCCTTTTCCGCGGCCTCTCTTATCCTCTGCATCGCCATCTTATCGTTCCTTAGATCAATGCCGTTTTCTTTCTTGGACTGGTTGACGATATAATCAATGAGCACGTTATCCATGTCTGTGCCGCCGAGCTGTGTATCCCCATTCGTTGACTTTACCTCGAAACCGCTGGCATTATGCTCCTTGTCATACCACATGTCCATGATGGTGACGTCCAGGGTGCCGCCGCCGAAATCAAAGACCATTATCTTTAATTCCTTACCTACCTTATCCAGTCCGTAGGCAAGACACGCGGCGGTAGGCTCATTTATTATTCTCAATACCTTTAATCCCGCGATCTCCCCGGCGTCCTTTGTCGCCTGGCGCTGGTTATCGTCAAAATAAGCGGGACAGGTTATGACAACCTCCTCGACCTTATCTCCCAGATACGCCTCCGCATCCTGTTTTATCTTCTGCAGGATAAAAGAAGAGATCTGCTGCGGCGTATATTCCTTGCCATAAACCTTAAATTTATAATCTGTCCCCATTTTTCTCTTCGCCGCGTAAATGGTGCCTTCGGGATTTATGGTGGCCTGGCGCCTGGCCGGTTCTCCTACAAGCTTCTGGCCGTCTTTTGTAAAGGCCACGAAAGACGGAAACGCCTTTCCGCTTGCCACGCCCGCGCCCTCGGCGCTCGGTATTATGGAAGGCCTCCCGCCCTCCATCACCGCCGCGGCTGAATTAGATGTGCCCAGATCAATGCCTATGACTTTACTCATTTTGTACCTCCCAAATTTTGCGAAGCAAAATTTGATCCCGAAGCCGCCTATTTTTCAAAACTGATGCGACGAGGGACAAATTTTTCTAAACGCTTTGTTTTCCCCCTTTATTAGATTTCGCTACCTTAACCTTCGCCGGCCTTACAACACGGCCATTAAGCGTATATCCTTTTTGGAATTCCTCCATAACATGATCCTCGGGGTGCTTGTCTGTTTCTTCCTGCATCATCGCCTCGTGTTCATGCGAGTCGAATAATTTTCCCTTCGCCTCTATCTCCTTAAGGCCTTTCTGTTTAAGGAATTCCCTGAGGTCCCGGTATATCATCTCAACGCCTTTATATAACGTGTCAAAATCGTGTTTTGTCTTTCCGGCCTCTACCGCGCGCTCGAAATCATCCAAGACCTTCAGCATCTCGATTATTATCTCCTCATTGGCGTACTTTATGAATTCCACCTTTTCTTTTTCCAGGCGTTTCTTGAAATTGTCAAAGTCCGCCTGCAGGCGCAGCAGGCGGTCAAAATTCTCATCCGCCTTCCCCGCCTTTTCCTTCAAGGCCTGAAACTCCTCAAACGCCAGGAGTATCTTATTCTTTTTTAAATCCGGTTTATTTTCAGCCAAGTCTTTCCAACACCTTTCCCAAAACCTCCGACATGTAACGCACCGTGGCCATGACCTTCCCGTATTCCATTCTTGTCGGCCCAACCGCGGCTATCGCGCCTATTGATACGCCGTTCACCTTATAATTACACGTGATGAGACTGCAATCCTGTATGTCCTTGATCGCGTTTTCCCTGCCGATATGGACCTTGATGCCTTCCGACTCCATGTCTTCGTACAATAAATTAAACAGGTCTTTCTTCTCTTCCAACAGCCTTAACAATAATCTCGCCTTTGACATGTCCTTGAACTCAGGATTGGCCATCATGCAGGTAAGGCCTTCGCAGTACAGATGGTCTTCCATCCTTGAGAGATTAGGCAGCGACACTATGTCTATCGCCTTTTTCAGGAACGCGTAAAAAGAATCCCTTTCCTGAAGCAGTCTCCTCGCCAAATAATGTTTTATATCCCCAAGAGACATCCCGTTAAGCTCCTGGTTTAAAAATTCCGCGACCCTCGCGAGTTCTGACCCGGCCATTTCCTCCCCGGAATCCAGCATGGCGTTCTTCACCAGGCCCGAGCTGGTCACCAGCACCGCCAGGAACCGCGAGGAATCTATGGGAATGATCTCTATGTGCTCAAAAACACTCTTTTTAAGTCTCGGGGTAAGCGCCACTCCCGCCACGTTTGTTATGACGCTGATGGCCCTTGAGGCGCCCTGTATTATGGAATCTAAATCTTGCCCGGATTGATCCACCAGTTTCAATATAAGCGACTCTTCGTCCTTTGTCAGGCGGATAGGCTCCAGCAGAGAATCAACGTAAGTCCTGTAGCCCTTATCAGTAGGCACCCTGCCGGCTGAAGTATGCGGCTGCATTATAAGGCCCATCTCCTCCAGGTCAACCATGACATTACGTATGGTAGCCGGGCTAAGGCCCCCTCTTAACCGCTGTGAAATAACGCGCGACCCCACGGGCGTGGCCGTACCTATATATGATTCGACTATCGCGGCCAATATGCCCCTGCGCCTGCTTTCGATATCTACCTGTTTCATAAATTACCCCCTGCGAACAAATTAGCACTCTATCACTTCGAGTGCTACTTGTCAAGCGAAAAAATAACCCCTAAGTTGACAAAAGGAGTATTGCTTGTTTGTCAACTTAGGAGCGCGTCTTTCAATCTGACCGGCACTGTCGCTTCCACATATATCGACCCTGCCCTGTCTTCTCTATACCTTACCTTACCGTTTTCATAGATCAGACTTAACTTATCCATCCTATCACGAGGTATCTCTATTTTTACTTCCGTTATAAGTCCTGACAATAAACAGGACAGTTCCTCTATCAGATTCTCCATGCCTTCCCCTTTCAACGCCGAAACCGCCACGGCATCTTTAAAATCACCGCTGAGGCGTTTTATCGAGGAAGCTTCGCTGGCGAGGTCCGTTTTATTGAGGACATTTACTATGATTTTATTTTTCGCGTTTAACTCCGCCAACACCTCGCGGACAGCCTTTTCCTGCTGACGGACCTGCTTGTTCGAGGCGTCCAAGACATGCAGCAATATATCCGCCATGCTCACCTCTTCCAGCGTTGACTTGAACGCCTCTACCAGATTGTGAGGCAGGTCATACAGGAACCCCACCGTATCCAAAAAAAGTACCTTTTGCTTGTTGGGCATGACGTAAGTCCTCGCCACCGGATCCAGGGTGCTGAAGAGCTTGTCCGCGGTCAATTTATTGGAATTCGTGAGACGATTTAAAAGAGTCGTCTTTCCCGCGTTTGTATAACCTATGATAGCGACTGTCGTGAGAAGCGCGTCGCCGCGCCTCTTCCTTAGCGCCTCCCGCCTCCGCTCCACGTCTTTTAATTTTATCTTCAGCCGGGCGACGCGATCCCGTATCCTGCGCCTGTCATATTCGAGTATCTTCTCGCCGGGACCCCGCGTCCCGATGCCGCCTCCCAAACGCGAAAGCTGCACGCCCCTGCCGGTAAGACGCGGCAGGGCGTACTCAAGCCGCGCCAGCTCCACCTGCAGTTTGCCCTCCACGCTCTTCGCGCGCTGGGCGAATATATCCAGTATGAGCTGTGTCCTGTCGATCACCTTCATGCCGCCCAATCCTTTTTCCAGATTCCTTAATTGTATGGGCGTAAGGTCATTATTGAAGATAACCACATCCGCGCCCTTGGCCCGGCACAATAAAACCAGTTCCTCGAATTTACCCTTGCCTACGAACAGGTCAGGCGTCGGTTTTTCCCTGCGGCATAATAACTCCCCCTCTATGGAGGCGCCGCCTGAAAACGCGAGCTCCCTGAGTTCCCTTGCCCTGTCTTCCAGGCCCCATCCGCCTTTTTCTTTTAAATCAACTGTTACCAGTATCGCTTTTTCCATCTGCCCCCAACCAATGAATACGCTTATCGGGACGGAACCAGGTCAGCTGTTTCTTGGCAAAACGCCTGGTATTTTTCTTCAACAGCTCCTTTGCCTCTTCCAGGGGATATCCGCCTTTCAAATAACCCAATACCTCGCCGTATCCAAGCGCCTTTTTAGCGGTGATGCTTAATCTTCTCCTGGAAAGCCTCCTGATTTCGCCCACTATGCCTTTTTTAAACATATCTTCCACCCTATCGTCTATATTTTTATATAATTCCTGCCGCGCCGGATTCAAGCCTAATATCCTGAAATCGCGCTTCAGGCCTTCGGTATTCTTATTGAGCTCAGACGGCCTTTTCCTCTCCGTATGATAGATCTCAAGCGCCCTTATGACCCGCCTTAAATCATTCGGATGGATCTTTTTCGCTCTTACGGGATCCATTTTTTTTAACTTCTTATACAGATAACCCCTGCCGTATTTTTTTGCCAGGGCCTCCTGCCTCTTCCTGAATTTAAAATCTTTTTCCGCTGACGGGAAAAGCCCGTCTATCACCGCCCTCACGTACAGACCGCTTCCTCCCACGAATAAAGGTGTCTTCCCCCGCCTCAAAATATCCTCTATCGCCTCAAGCGCCAATTTTCTGTATTCAGCGACGCTGAATTCCTTCTCCGGGGAGACTATATCCACGAGATGATGCCTTATTCTTTTTCTGTCCAGCCTTGTGGGCTTCGAGGTGAGGATATCCATGCCTTTATAAACACACATGGAATCGCAGGATATGATCTCGGCGTTCAGCTCTTTCGCCAATTCAATGGAAAACCTTGTCTTGCCTGACGCTGTGGGCCCCACTAAAAATATTACCGGCATTTCTTCCTGGATATCTCTTTCTGAGTCTCAAGTATAACCGCGTGCCTTCTCTCTTTTTCTTCCATCGGCACGTCGTCTTTTAACTTATTAGCCGCCGCGAAAGGCCTTGGGGAATATTTAAAGATATAGGCCGCGTCAAACTCAATCTCCCTGATTGCCTCCAGCGTATCCTCAAAATCCTTTTTTGTCTCCCCTGGGAAACCTACGATAATATCTGTCGTGATCGTGCCTTCTTTGACCATCCGCCTGAAATCTTCGACAAGTTTCTTGTATTTCTCTGACGAATAACCCCTATTCATCCTTTTTAGGATTTTATCAGACCCTGACTGCATCGGCAGATGCAGATTTTTTGAGATTGATTTTAAATCCCTCATCGCCCTGAATAATTCAACGCCCGCGTCCTTCGGATGGCTCGTGACAAAACCTATCTTCGCGCCGCTTGCTATCCTGTCTATCTTTTTCAGCAATCCCACGAAATCTATCTTTTCCTTCAGCCCTCTCCCGTAAGAATTCACGTTCTGGCCCAGGAGCGTGATTTCCCCGGCGCCTTTTTCAATAAGGCGTCTAACCTCATCCAGGATCTCTTTTGATGGCCTGCTGCGCTCCCTGCCCCTGACATAGGGCACCACGCAATACGAACAGAAATTATTACAACCTTCGATTATCTTCACATAAACATTATTCCCGGGACATCTATTTTCAGAAAATTCAGGCAGGCGTCCTGACTCGTGACCGCCCAGACACATGATATGCCCGGCGCCGTTCTTTATCTTATCGATAATCCCCGGGACCCTGTCCAAATCAGCGGGCCCGCATAAAAAATCCACGTGAGGCAGTTTCCTGAATATCAGGTCTTTCCGCGCCTCCGCCATACAGCCGAGGATGCCGATAATCAAATCCGGCCTGGTTTTCTTCAGCTTCTCAAAACCCCCGACCTTGCCATAGACCCTGTCCTCGGCGTGCTCGCGGACACTGCACGTATTAAAAAGTATCACATCCGCGTCTTCCGGCTTATCCGCGAGGCGATACCCGCGCCCCGAAAGCAAATCCCTCACCCTCTCGGAATCGTGTTCGTTCATCTGGCAGCCAAATGTCTTGATATAAACTAACTGACATTTGGCTATCATCCCCCCTGCCTTGATTTGACGCGCTTTTCGCGTCAAATCAAGGGGGGATAATTTGCCTCTATCTTGATTTTTCATAAATACGTATCAAATTTTCTTTTTCAGCGCGAGTAAACGTCTTGATCTCACGCTCACGCCTTACCGCTCTCTTATAATATCTGTACTCTTTCGCGTAAACTAACTTTACTGGTAATTTCCCTCGTAGATACTTTGCCCCGCGACTGCGGTTATTATTATGTTCATCTATCCTGCGTTCCAAATCATTTGTATACCCAGTATAATATGTCCCATCTTTGCACTCCAAAATATACACATAAAACTTGCCTTCTCGCTTAATTTTCTTCTTCATAATACCATCTGTTACTCCTCACTGCCATAGGATATATGCATGCAGACGTCCTACTTGGTGACATGCTACATATTAATCTTACAGAATCAAGGACGTATTTAAATCTGTCTACTATTATACAAACAACTTCCTGCAGGGTGTACCTAAATAAGACGCCTGTTATTCGTTACGCTTTTTTCTTTTTCGGTTTGGACACGGGGAGGGCCTTAACCGTGACCCTTACCAGATTGCTGATCCATTCCCGGTCTTCAAATCTGTCTTCAATAAGAAAACTCGGCTTTGCCCCCGGATATGCCGGCGCCTCTACAACATCACCGATAAATTCCCTGCCGGCGTCCGTAGCCTTAATAAACAGCTGGTCATCACAGATGAGGGCAATGACCTTGCCATCGCAATAGATGGCATACTCTCCGAACATTTTCCTGAATGCGATCGATCCGGCCTCTTTCATCTGGTCAGCGATGAACTCTACGAATGATAGGTCAGATGCCATGCTTATTTCTCCGCGACGACGAGCATCTCAAAATCCTCCGGCGTCAGCTTGTCGTTTCTCGAGTATGCCCCAAGCTTCGCGCCGAAAATGTCGATTTTCTTAAACCCGAGTGTCTTTAAAAACCACGTTATCTCGCTGGGCACATAATAACGCTCGTTACACTTAAGCTCTCTTTTATTGCCGGAATCGTCCTCAAAAACAACGGTGTTATAATCACGGAAAGTCATCAGATCAAAGGAGCACTCCTTGCATTGGGACTGGCCTTCTTTCTCGGCCGACTTATAGAATTCATTGACAGAATGAAACAACGGAAACAATCCGTTTAACGCGGTGAAAATGAACTTGCCTTTATCTTTCAACGCTTTTGTGGCGTTCTTTAGGATCTCAAAGTTCATCTCATCTGTCTCCATAAGAGAGAATCCGCCTTCGCACAACATAATCGCCAGATCAAATTCACCGTCAAAAGAAAGATTGCGCGCATCTTGTATCTGGAAATCGATGGCCACCCCCGCCTCTTGCGCCTTTTCCCTTGCCCTTTTTATCTGATCCTCGGAAAGGTCAACGCCGGTAACGTTGTATCCCCTTTTCGTAAGTTCGATCGAATGCCTGCCGGTACCGCATCCGACATCGATGATTTTCAGCGATTTATTGCGGACTAACTCTTGTTCGATGAAATCGCATTCCCCAAGCGTCCCCTGGACAAAACACTCCTTGTCGTATTTCCGAGCGTAATTCTCAAACAGTGATTCATACCATTTTTTCATTTTTATCCGCCTCCATTCGCCGGATTTTATTCAGACAGCTTACGATAATCCCGCGATACCGCGCCCCGCGCGATTCAGCTGTTGTGCGCGGTCAATGTCCCCTGCAACGCCCTGAGGTCCTCTTCGTTCGCGAGCGCCAGCAGGACATCACCGCCTTCTACGATTGTGGATCCGGAAGGGATGACAAATTTATTGTTTCTGGAAATAAGCAGTATAAGACATTTCTCGGGGACGTTCAAGTCGCGGATCATCCTGCCCGCGGCCCCTGAATCATAAGGCACTATTATGTCCGTTAATTCAGCGTCGATGCCCTCCGTCTTCTCGAATTCGATAGGATAACGCGTCTTATTGGCCCAGGGGAGATCCAATTTCAACATCCTCGAGACCAGCGGGATGGACGTTCCCTGGATAAGGACAGAGGCGATAACGATAAAAAATACGATATTGAAAATAGTGTCCGCCTGCGGGATGCCAGCCATAAAAGGAAAGGTCGCCAGGATGATCGGGACCGACCCCCGGAGCCCCACCCAGGCCACCATGGCCTTCTTGCGCGCGTTCATCTTAAAAGGCAACAAGCACAATAACACGCTGACAGGACGGGCGACCGCCATGAGAAGAAGCGTGAGCAGTAATCCCGACCCTATCAAAGGGACGATATGAGAGGGAAAGACAAGCAGGCCCAATGTCACGAACATGACAATCTGCATGAGCCACGCCAATCCGTCATGGAATCTCACGATCATTTTCTTGTTCGGGAATTCCGCCCGGCCCAGCATCAGGCCCGCGATATACACCGCGAGTATACCGCTGCCTTTCAGAAAAACGGCCATCACGTAAGTCAAGAGGACCAGCGATATCATGACGACCGGATATAACCCCTCGTAATAAAGCTTCAGACGATTGATAAACAGGATTATAAACCTGGCCATGAGATAACCCACGAGCGCGCCCATTCCCATGTCCAGAAAAAACCATGGTATCAGGGCGGTGACAGCCTGGGACCTCGCGGTCAGGATACTGATGAAACCGACGGTCAGAAAAACCGCCATCGGGTCATTACTGCCGGATTCAAACTCAAGCAGGGGCTTCAGCGGCTGTTTCAGGCTTATCCGCTTGGACCTCAGGATGCTGAATACAGCGGCGGCGTCGGTTGAGGAGACTATGGAACCGAGGAGCATGCCTTCCAGAAAAGAAAATTTCAGGATATGGACGGCGAAGAAACCCGTTATGACCGCGGTCAGCAATACCCCCGCCGTGGACAGGATGATACCCGGCCAGACCACCGTCTTGGTTTCTTTCCAATTAGTATCAAGGCCTCCGGAAAAAATAATAAAGATGAGGGCGACTATGCCTATGGATTTGGCGAACTGCGCGTTGTTAAAATAAAGGCCGCCTATCCCCTCTGAACCGGCGAGCATCCCAATTGTCAAAAAAAGCAACAACACGGGTATAGCGAACCTGTCGGAAAGCTTGCTTGAGACAACGCTCACGAATATCAACGCCGCGACCCATAATAAAATTATTTCGATCGGCATCATATATCACACCAATAAAGGCCTTCGCGGATCCTGGAGGGCTGCACGGCGGGCGTGAAACAATCTATAAATAGAATCAAGGCCTGTATTACGCTTCTTTCCGCCTTTCTTCTCTTCGTCTTTCCTCAGCTCGTCTTTCTTCGTCCCGTCTTTCCTCGCTTCGCCTTTCTTCTCTCCGCCTTTCGACCTGCTTGCGGATATCGTACGCCTTGGCCTCTGAGATATCAAAGGTCATGATGATAAAAATGGCGGCTAAAGAGGTCACGATAGGAATGCCGATATCACACAGCCGCATGTACAATAAAGCCTGGGCCGTCTGGTTGGGACCTAACGCGATGTTGAAGCCGGTCGCGTTGAGGAGGATTCCGGAAAGAAGCGATGAAACCGCCAACCCCAATTTTACCATCCACCAGTAAATGGCGCCGAACAGGCCTTCCCTGCGCGTATTGGTCTTAAGCTCGTCAAGGTCGCAGACATCGGCTACCATGGAATTGACCAGCGTGAAGAGCGATCCCAGCCCAAACGCTATGAACGGGGCGGCGATCAGCAGCAGGTATGGATGAGCGGGGTTATACCCTATCCATTTCAAGGCGTAACCGACAATTGAAATGGAAACAGTGATTATAAAAGTGGCCTTCTTCCCGATCTTCGTGGAAAGCCACGTGGCCAGAAAGATGACGCAGAAGGTACAGACAGAACTGATAGAACCGAACCATCCGAGCAATGTCCCGCCTTTTGAATAATCCCCGCCGTACACATAGAAGAAGATAACATAAGCCGAAAAGGCGGAAGCGAGCATAAATCCGTTGAAGATCAGGAATGTCACCGCGCAAAGCTTGACAAATGGGCGGCACCTGAAAGCGACCGCGAAACCCTTGAAGAAGTCTTTGGTGACGTTCCAGGCGCCCTTTTCCACTTTTGGTTTCGCCAGGTCGCCGAAACGCTCTTTGTTGAAAATGGCCGGGAGTATGCCGCCGACCACTATAAAGGCGCCGAGGAATATCGATAGTACGCGCGCGCCATGGACAATATCCGTGAACATGCTCTTATTATCCATGATCTTGAAGAACCAGGGAGCGATCACCCAGGCAAGCTGGCCTATAAAATTACTGGCCCCCTGCAGACGTGTCCGCTCATGATAATCAGGCGTCATTTCATATCCCAGCGCGATCCATGGGATCGAAAAACAGGTAAATCCAAGGAAATAGAGACACTGGAACCCCGCGAAATACCAAAAATAGAAACTCTCGCTGTGCCCCTTGTACAACTGGAACATCAGCGCGTAAAAAATCCCGCCGACAATCGCCCCGAAGAATATGACAGGCCTGCGGCGTCCCCACCGGGTCCGGAAATTATCCGAAAAGTAACCCGTGACAGGATCCGATATGGCGTCGAAAAGACGGGGAATAGCCCCCACCAGACCGACTAAGGCGGGATTCATGCCCAATCCAAGGTTCAGGACGATAACCATGGCCCCAAGGGCCGCGGCCTGGATACTATTAACAAGTCCTCCTATGCTGTATATGGCTTTTTGAAAAATAGGAACGCGGTCTTCGGGGGCTGTCACATGGTGGGCTGATTGATCCGTTGCCTGCTGCATCAACTACCTCCTTCGTAACTTTAAATTAATTAACGCGTTACATAAATAATGACGATAGTAGATTATAGCAGAAAAACCCGGCGGGCGCAATACTATTAATCAAGCCTGAAAATAAAGACAGGCTGATCGCTCAGCCTGTCTTTACCTGATTACCTGCCTGATTATTTGCCGAAAAGCTTATTGGTCGCGTCTCCCGCGGCCTTCTGGGCGGCGGCCTGCAGCTGCGCCTTCGCCTTTTCAATCAGGTCCTTGGCGGGCTGTGAGTTTTTATCCAGATTGCTCAAAACATACTGGGCCGCCTGGATAGCCTGCTGGAATTCTTTGGAATTATAAAACGCCCGAGCCTGACCGATCAGATAATCGGCCTTTTCCTCGACGGTCTTCAGCGCCTGGGCGTATTGAATCGCCTCATTCGCGGATCCGGACTTCTTCACCCCGCAGCCCGAACCAAAAAACACGCCGCAAGCGATACAAAGAACCAACGCTGAAATCAATACCCTTCTCATGGAATCTCCTTCCTTTTAAAAATACAAATCATCCGGCCCGCGCTTATTTTTTATCAGTCAGCACTAACCAGAGCGCGTGTATTATCCCCGGGACCATAAACAATACCGACAAAATAATATTGACCCAGAAATGCGTGGTAAGCCCTACCTGCATGAACGCCGCCACAGGCGGAAGAACAATAGCGAGAATTATTTTCAAAATCTTCATTACTGCCTCCTTTCAAGATCAGGCCTTTGTCTTTTTAAGCGCGTTAATCCCCTTCACCACAAGGAAAATCGAAAAAGCGACAATCAAAAAATCAATCGCCGTGTTTATGAACGCCCCGTAATTGAGGGTGACCGCCGGCGCGTCAATGGCGGCTTCCTTGAGGATCAATTTCAGATTTTTAAAATCAGCGCCTCCTAGCAGCAACCCTATGGGCGGCATGATCACGTCACCAACCAGGGAAGTAACGATCTTCCCGAAAGCGGCGCCTATGATAATACCCACGGCCATATCCACGGCGTTGCCCTTTACCGCGAATTCCTTAAATTCCTTGATGATTGACATCAACCCCTCCTTTCTCCTGCCCAATTAATACCTATAATCATATCTCGCTTCCCGCTGTTTTTCAAGCTATTTAAAACAGGCTCATCCTGGCGGATAAAATTTTATACATGCCGGCGAGGCCGAACAATATAAATATAACCGCCGAGACCCACTTGATCGCCTTCTCGGGGACGCGCCTGCGCATCACGACACCGGCAATGATACCAATCGCGTCCGCCGTAACCATGGCAAGGGTCGTGCCCATCAATACGCCGAGCGCGTTCTGATATTTCACGGCGAGGCTTATAGTGGCAAGCTGCGTCTTGTCCCCCATCTCGGCCAGAAAAAAAGCTATGCCGACCGTGACTACGGGGCCGAACCTGGTCTCTTTTTTGTCCTCACCCTCAAGCTTATCCCCGCGTATGGTCCATAAACCGAATAACACGAAAGACAACGCGGCTATGAAAGAAATGATATCCATCGGCACTACGGTGGTCAAAAAACGCCCGACCAGCACCGCGAGCGCGTGGTTTAAAAACGTGGCGAGAAAAACGGCTATGAGCACCTTACGCGCGCTGTACCTTGCCGCGAATGCCATGGCCAGGAGCTGGGTCTTATCCCCCATCTCAGCCAAAAGAACGAACATAAAAGACGCTATCAAGGCCGCCACGCTATGCCTCTTTGTTTAACACGGCTTCCGAGGATTTTTCACCCGCGAGATAGCCGGTGGAAAACGCCTGCTGGAGATTGTATCCGCCGCTCGGCGCCGCCCCTTCTATTATCTCTCCCGCGAAATAAAGCCCGGGCACCTTTTTCGACTCCATGGTCCTGGGATTTATATCCTTTATGGATACGCCCCCAACGGTCACCATGGCGTCCTCTATGGAAAGACACCCAGTCACGGTGAAGGGGAACGCCTTGAGCGTATCTATCATGACGCCCCTTTCCCTTTTTGTCACCTGATTCACGGGTTTATCGCGCTGTACGTCCGACAGCGACAGGAATATGTCTATGATCCTCTTCGGCAGCATGTCCTGCATGAAATTTTTAATCTTGGTATTACCCTTGGCAACAAAACTGCCCACTAATTTACTTTCCAATCTCTCTTTTGTGAGTCCGGGTTTAAGGTCGATCATGAAGCGGATCTCTTCGCGGCTTCCAAGCAAAGACACGATCTCTCCGCTCATGTCCAGCACGAGAGGGCCTGAAACGCCGAAATGCGTGAACATCACGTCGCCTATCCCGCAATCAATCCTTTTATCCCCGCGCATAAAGGAAAGCCTGACGTTTTCAAGGGACAACCCCCGCAGGTCCCTGACCCAGCGCTCCTTTGTCTTCAGGGGGACAAGTCCCGGCTTGAGATCCGTTACCATGTGGCCCATGCGCCGGGCCATGATAAATCCGTCTCCCGTGGAGCCGGTGGCCCTGTAAGACGCCCCCCCGGTAGCCAGGATCACTTTTTTCGCCCTGATACGGACGGCGTCCTCGGACGTTATGATAAAATGACCGTCTTCGATTTCTATGTTCGCCGCGCGCGTGGAGTACGCCACTTCCACGCCGCCTTCTTTAAGGCACTTGACCAGGACCGATACGACCGAACCGGCTTTATCGGTAACGGGAAATACCCGGCCCTGCCTTTCGACTTTCAGCCCCAGCCCCCTGGACCTGAAAAAACCAATCACATCCTCGTTGAAAAAAGAATAAAAACTGGTCCGCAGGAATTCCCCCGCCGGGCTGAATTTTTTTATAAACACGTCTAACGCGGCCGTGTTGGTAAGATTGCACCTCCCCTTGCCCGTTATCATTATTTTCTTGCCGATGCAATCGTTCCTCTCCGCCAGGATCACGCTTTTCCCAAGCTGGCCGGCCCTGATGGCGGCCATTGACCCCGCGGCCCCGCCCCCTATCACGGCTATGTCATACATTTTCTTGGTATCGCTCATTGGATCAAGTCCGGGGATGTTACTTGTTTGATTTAACGGTCTTCTTTAATTTTGAGATGGTGTCCAAGGATTCGTCTATGGCGTCGTTCAAATCACTGAAATAGCCTTTTAATCTTTCCGCCCGTACCTGGGTCTGAGGCTCCAGCCCCGCGGGAAGATTACCCAGGCTCTTTATATTCACCTCATTCGTATTTTTGATCTTGTTAAGCCATAGCTCAAGATAATTGACCCCTTCCTCATTCCAATTATCCCTGCTTACAGAATCAAATACCCCCATCATGAAAAAGTACGCGTCCAGCTGAGTGATCGCCACAACGCAGGAATCCCACATGTTATTCAATAAAAGCATGTTCTTCGAATTGGCTATGAGCGACTTCAGCTCTTTGGATTCATCGAAGATCTTATTGCGAAGGTCCAGGAGATCGTTATCCATGGCGTACGCGTACGCGTTCAAAAATATGAATACCGCCAACATGACATGAATTATCTTTTTCATCTCAGACCTCCTTATACGCTTTATTCACGGCATCACTATTTTAGATACGGACATGCCGCACTGGGCAACCGTGGATTCCTTTGACTTCGGATTAATCTGATATTTATCTATTGTCAGCAGTTTGGCTGAATTCTCTATGCTGAACATGAAACTGACGATCTGCTCCATCTGCGCCTCGCAGTTAAGCGCCACCACGTATTTCTTGGCGCTGCCCACATCTTTAACGCCCGCCGGCTTGAGGTCCACGAGATACACGGAGGACTTGCTGGCCAACTCTTCGATATCCTTCAGAAAAGTGGTTATCTCCTCCTCCTCGGACGACCCCTTGGTCACAAAGGAACTGTACTTCCGGGTCTCGGCGGTTATCCTGTCTTTCTGGGAGAGTATGCTAAGGCTCTTATGGATGCTTTCTTCTTTTTTAACGATCTCCTCGTTAAGCGACCTCATCTTCGAGGAAACAGGGTTTATTATCAGGCGGTCCAGGACCGCCAGGGATATCAGAAAAACCACCGCGTAAGCGATCTTCCTGTCTCTTTTAGACAAACGCGACAAGACCGCGATCAAGGCCCTTGGGTTCAACGCGCCCAGATTCATGCGCCTTCCTTCTCGAGACCGGCTAATATCTCAAAATCAGTCACGTCTTTCGTCCCTTCTTTTCTCTTGGTAGTGTATTTTGTCTTGACGTCTTTAAAATATCGCGACTTCTCCATCCTGTCCACGAAAGAAAAAACGGCCGACATCGTATTGGCCGTCCCCCTTATCGAAAACCTGCCCTGCTCGTCGAACTTTATATCATCTATCTGGGTATCCATTGAAATAAGGGCATACAGCTCGTTCAGGACCTCCAGGGAATACCCCCTGCCTGAAAGGTATTTGCGTATCAACCCCGCTTCCTTGAAATCCTTTTCCAGCGCCAGGGCCTCCTTATTAAATTCATCTTCCTTGCCGCTTAATTTATCCAGATAAGAGCCCTTGAAATAAATGTTGCTTATCAGCACGAAACACATCAATACAAAAAGGGTCAGCACGAAAATGCCGGTCTTTATTAAATCCCTGCCTCTTTCCTCGACCGACTTGCTTAGCTTCGCCTCTTCGGGCATGAGGTCCACGTTTATCTCTTCACGGCCGATTATGGACGCTATGACGCTCAGAAAAGAGACATGCTTGACAAGAGACATGTTTTTTATGACTTCGGCCGACAGGGAGAGGTGCTTGAAATACGATTCCGCCTTGACCGGTATGTGCAGACCGTTATTTAACGCCGCGTCCAGATTCTTTATCTCATCTATGGCGCCGCTCAACACCATCATGTCCGGCGTCTTTTCTATGTTTTCATTCTGATACGCCTCTAACGACCTCTTCAGCTCTTCCACGAATCTCGGCTCGTATCTCTCTCTCTCGCTTATCAGGTGCTGGGCGCCTATGGGCACGGATCGTATAAATACCGGCTTATCGTCGAATATAACGGTAAAATCAGTGACAAGTTCATCCACATGGACCATGCTGCGGGGCGAGTTCCTCGTCTCCATCTTCATCACCTTTGAGGCGAACCACGCCAGCCCCTCAGGCGCGAAGAATATCTTTTCCAGGCGGACCCCCGTCTTAGTCAATATCTCGAATTGTCTTTTTATGATCCCGCGCGTCACTATCACCAGCAATATCTTCGTGTAATTATTCTTGTAAGTGCCTATGTTGACATAATCGACTACTATCTCTTCACGTGAATAAGGCGTGTGCCTTCCCGCCTGCAGGTTTATGATCTCCCTGATCTCATCCGGATCATTAGAGGGTATCTCTATGTTTTTGGTTATCACCAGATTTGACGGGACTATGTTTATCACGTGAGGGTTCTTCAGCTTCAGGTCAACGAAGGCGCCTCTCAGGAGCTTGGATATGTCGGCGTCTCCGGCCCCATTTATATTCCAGGTGAGGAGGCGCGACACTTCCATCTTATTATAAAACGGCCTAAGATACGCCAGTTTCAGGGTATTGCTGTTGAAATCCACCCCTATGAATTCTCGACCGGCCATGCCAGGCATTTTCATGACTCCCGCCAATACCATATCTTTCCTTTTCGGTCCATTACGCAGACAGAGCTCGCCGTATATTTCCTGTTCTTTAAACGCGCGCCGCATCTTATCATGAAATTACTCGAATTCACGCCAAAATACCGTTCCGCGATCAAATTTAATCCGCGCAGATCGGAATCCGCCAACCGGCTGAACTGCTGCATCTTGGGCGTGATGTCGCTGACCGCCTCAAAGACATTGTCATCGCTCGTGCCCTGGACCTGATCCTTCCCTGAGCGGAAAGAGATGATGTCGTCCGCTATATCGCTCTCCAGGCCCAGCGCCAGAAACACCGTCCTTGGCGCCGTATTGGCGTTGATCCTGCCGTCGCCGTAAATGGTCACGTAATCTCTTATCCTATCCAGCGCGTCGGCTGTCATGCCTTTTACCAACAACAGCTCATCCAGGACTTCTATATCATAATTCTTCGCGTCATAGGGATACGCGGCATCCCTGTAATACTCGCCTTCCGCGCTGCCCAAAGGTATGGAAAGCGCGCTGTCAGAGTCACGCCAGTCTATTATGGAAGCGGCCAGTTCCTGGGACGTTGTCTCGTCAAAACCAAGAACGATCTGAAAAAGACGCTCCAGCACGGGCCGGTCTATCTTGTTCAGATTTATCTTTCTCTCCTCATCCACCAGGCCGTAATGACGCTCCATGGAACCGCTGGTATCGTTAATGTAATCATAAAATACGTCGATCTCGCCGTCTCCTATCGCGAATCCCTGGAAGACCGCTGGATTATCGTTCCACGCGTCTACCAAGGAATCATAGGTATTCACAGAGGAGTTTCCTAATTCAACGAACGCCTTTCTCGTCCCGGCCTCAAGGATAAGCGCCAGCTTGTCCTTTTCGTCAAGGCGCTTGACCAGCGCCGCCCTCTGCCTGACGCCGTACGACAGCATGACGCTGAACATGGACAATAATGAAATCGACCAGAGCGCTATTATCAATATACTTGCCCTGGGGCTAGCCAGCGACAGGGATATTGACCGTCTTTGTAAACATGAGCACTTCTTTGCCATGCGTGAACTCCACTTCCATGCATACCGCCAGCGGAAACCCTTCCTTTATCCACTGGTCCTGCCAGATATATTCTTTTCTCACGGTGTCATAACTATAATATTGAAACCTCAGGGACTTGATGTTCTTTGAAAATTCCCTTACCGCGCCCCCCTGATCGGCGTACACCTGGCTGAAATCTTTTTCTTTCCTGACCGCCGCGCTCATCTGAGTATCATAAAAATAACTTATCGCGCCGACTGTCCTTCCACGCAATCCCGCGCTATCGACTATCCCGGCGAAACCGACCTCGTCCTCATATCCGTAAAAATCAATGCCTTTAAACCTCAGGCAATTCCGCACGTCAGACCCAAACTTATCGAACAGAATATACAGATCTTCCTGCGGCACCTCCCCGTTAAGCCTCTGCCATATATTCACGCCGTTATTGAACGTGGCGTATATGCCGAGAGAGATGACGAATAATATCGCGGTAACGATAAGCAGTTCCACAAGCGTGAGGCCATTATTCTTTCTCGACATATTTCGCAAATGCTGTCCTTGATATGTTTATGGCCCGCGGGCCTTCTTTCCAGGATACGGCCGCGTTTATCTCGTACAGGTCCTGGGTGCCGTATACCAGATCATGCGTCAGGTCCCACGCAAACTCCTTGTTCCTGTGACGGAATTCCCCGTGCGTGGTCGGCTGGGCCAACGGGCCCAGATGCCTTAAATCCTGCTGTATCCGCCAGACCTTTTCATCCAGCCAGTAAGCGACGCTGAAATAATGATGGCAATAATTAAACGTATCCACGCACGCGAAAAACACCTCATGTATCAATACCGCGCCCAGCGCCAGGACCATCGCGGCCAGCATTACCTCTATCAGCGTGAAGGCCTTTTTATTAGTCCCAATTTTTAACATCATCCCCGCTTTCCACTCCGTCCTTTCCCAGCGAATACAGGTCATAATCGGCTGAACGGTGGTCACCCGGCGCCTTGTATTTATATTCCCTGCCCCAAGGGTCTATCGGCTTTTTTTCCAGATACGGGCCGTTCCAGTTTATGTCAGATCCCGGCCTGGTCAGCAATGCACCGAGACCATCGCTTCCAACGGGATAGTTACCATTATCCAGCTCGTATAGTTTCAACGCGGTAGCTATGTTCGCCTGGATATCGGCCTTGGCCGCGGCAACCCTCGCCTGCTCTCCCCTGCCCGCGAACCTGGGCATTACCATCGCGACTAACGCCCCTATGATTATGACCACGAGCATCAGTTCAATAAGCGTAAACCCTTTTCTTGTCTTGATCATGCGCCCTCCTCTATCTTTCTTCCAGATACTCCCTCCATTTTTCATCTAATTCATCAATGCTTTTGATATGGGAGGGATACGCGGACCTGAACGCGTCTTCCAGCGGCTTTCCGTTACGAAGCTCCCTGCAGAAAACCGCGAAACTCTCCGAGCCGTATTTGCTTATCAAAAAACCGACCAGGGAGGCGGCTTCCATGTAATAAGTGCTTATAAGGTGCTCGGAACTCATAAATAAAACTCCCGGGTCGCCTTTCCTTGTCTTGGTAGGACGTATATAGACCTTGCCGGGTTCATTGAATTCTTCCAGATTTATCCCCATCATGTCCTTCATGGAAAGCAGGGAATCTCTCTGATAAAAATCCCTGGCAACTTCCGTTATAACCGATCTCTTTGGTTCTTCTTCCCACTGAGCCACCCCTTCATCTAACCAAAGCGGTATCACCCCCCTGAAGCCCACGAAATCCCTGAAAATAAGATGCGCTATCTCATGCGGCAGAAGCGATTCCAGGAAATCCTTGCTCCATATATAGCTCACTATCTGTTTTTTCTTATAATCAGCCATCCCCTGGGACCATCGAGGCATGCCTGTCGCCTTTATGTAAGACTCATGATCCTCATAGATGTATATCTTCACCCTTTTATCCCACAGCCAAAAATCAGTATAGCGCGGATAGCCCAAATCCGTTGCTATATTGCGGTAGTACACCTCTGCCTTATCCAAAACACCCTTGGCGAATTTTTCATCCTGCAGAAAATAAACAATGAAATGCTCTCCCTTCATTTCCTTCCATTGTTCCCCGCCGGAGGCGATACCGCCTCTAAAACAGCTCAGGGACATGAGCAGGATGATTAAAATTTTGATCGTTTTCTCGCGCATCATGCCGCGCCTCCTATCAAGCGCGGATATTATTTATCTCTCTCGTTATCTCGTCTATCTCGAACGGCTTCTTTATGGAAGCGGCTATCCCCTCTTTTTTCGCCTCTTCCAGCAGATCGTCCACGGCGTAGCCGGTCATCATCACATACCTGGCCTCGGGATTCAGGCGTTTTAATTTTCTGAGCGCCTCCAGGCCATCCATCTTGGGCATCCTGACATCTAAAAAAATCACGTCAAATTTCTCTGTCCGGGCCAGCTCTATCGCGCCATCGCCGTCTTTCGCGCATCTCGCCTCGATATCATACATCTTTAGAAATTTTATCAGAAAATCTCTTATTACCTTTTCATCGTCCACGACCAGGGCCGTCAGGGATCTCTCGGAAGCCATGTATCTCCTTTCTATCAATCAGACCTGAATTTATCGATAAGGGCTTTTAATTCATCTATATCAAAAGGCTTCTTCATGCACAAATATACGCCCTGCCTCCTGGCCTCTTCCATCCTGTTCTGAACGTCATTCCCCGACATCATGACATATTTTGTCATGGGGGATATTTTCTTAAGCTCCGTTAAAGCGGTCACGCCGTCCATGCCAGGCATCCTTAATTCCACAAAAATAACGTCGAACCGCTCTTTCCCGGCCATCTTGATCGCCTCGAACCCATCTCCCGCTTCTTTCGCCTTGATACCCTCCAAATCCAAAAATCTGACCAGAAAATCCCTCACGACCTTTTCATCGTCCACGACCAATATATTCAATGATGCGCGATTACTCATGGACCCTCCGCTATTTTATCTCTTTATAGGAAATCGTCTTTTGTATCTCCTGCAGTAATTTTTCAAAATCATACGGCTTTGTGACATATCCCGTCACCCCTAACTTATACGCCCTCTTGATATCCGTATGGTCGCTCAAGGCCGATACGATTATGATCGGAATGCCCCGCGTCTCTTTATCACCGTTTAATATCTCGCATATCTCGATCCCCCCCAGGTGCGGCATCAGGAGGTCCAGCAGTATCACGTCAGGCTTGCATGATTTAATGATAGACACGACCTCTCTTGGATTAGCTGTGGCCTCTACCTCGTAACCGGACACCACGAGCAGCTTCTTCAGGCTTTCCAGGACCACCTCATCATCATCAGCTATGAATATCTTTTTTTTCTCCGCCATCTTCCACCTCGCTTTAATGCACCGCCACGTTAATCTCGAATATAGGCAATAACATCGCCACTACTATGAAGCCGACTATCAACCCCATGACCAGTATCATCAACGGTTCCAATAGATTCGCCATTACCTTCATGGCCTCGTCTGTCTCTCGTTCGTAAATATTGGCTACCTCAGCCAATGCCTCATCCAGCCTGCCTGACTCCTCACCCACTATTATGAGATTCGCCATGAATAAAGGGATCAGCTTTGAATCCTTCAGGCTCCTGCCAAAAGACCCTCCCTGCTCCAAATCCTTGTAGCTCAGCCTCAGCTGTTTCTTTATAACGTCATTTTCCAGGACAGGTATCGCGACCTCTATCGCCTTCAGGATCGGTATGCCGTTTCGTATCAATAACTCCAGCGTCCTGCTGAAACGGGCGAGATCCGACTTAAAGACAAACTTGCCCCACACAGGCACTCGCAGTTTGAGCGCGCTGAAAGCGAATCTGCCTTTTTCCGTGGCCGCCTGTTTTTTGAAAAATAGGATGATGATTATGAGGCCCAACACTATCAACGGCCACGACTGCCTCAGGGAACCGCTTATGGAAATCAGGATCCTGGTGGGTAACGGCAGGGCCTGACCTATGTTTAGGAAGATGTTTGCGAGCCGCGGCACCACAAACGTGAGCATGAACACTACCGTGGCTATGCCCACAATCGCCATGAGCGCGGGATACGCCAGGGCCATGCGCACGCGAGAAATCATCTCTTCCTGCTTTGCCCTGTATTCCGCTATCCTCAATAGCGCGTCAGGCAGAGAGCCGCTGTCCTCACCCGCCTTGACAAGCGCTACATAAAGATACGAAAACACCTTTGGATATTTCATGAGAGCGGAAGAAAAACCGGAGCCATCCTTGACTAATTTATAAATATTATAAAGCATCAGTTTCAGGTTATTATTCTCGGACTGCTCGGATATTATGTTTATGGCCTTGAGGATGGGCACGCCTGACCTTAAAAGACTGGCCAGACTGCGGCTGAATATGGTGATCTCGCCCGAGCGTATCCTCCCGAAGGCCCTGCCCGCCATGTTCAATTCCCGGGATTTTACCTCGCGTCTGACAATCTCTTCTATCTTAAGCGGCACGCAGCCCATCTGGCTTATCTTCTCGATCGCGTCTCTCTCTGATTGCGCGTCAATATTGCCTTCTATTATGTCCTCGGGTCCCTTTTTCGCCCTGTATTTATATATAGCCATGGTTTACTCCATTTCTGATGCCACGTATTTATTCATCCTGGCCCTGTCAGCGCCGGTTATGTCCAAAAAACAAACCGCCACGTTATAATTCTTTTCTTCCTCTATCTCCTCTATCCTGATTACCCGGGCCAGGCACTCTATCGCCTTTTCCCCATCCGGCAATTCCACGGTCAATTCTATTATGGAGCCCACCGCCAGGGTTTCCTCCGAGATAAATAATAATCCGCCGCCTGAGATATTCTTCGTGACACTAAGCTGCTCCGCGGTAAATCCCCGCTTGAACAATTCCTGTTTTGAGCTGAATGTCTTGTAACGCAGATTTATGTTTTTATCCAGCCTCACATAGGCCCTTCTGTCCTCACCTGAGGTCTTCGCGGCCGCGGCGGCCGGTTTTGCCCCTGAAACAGCTTCATTGCCCTCCGCCTCCAGGCGCCCCTCGCCGGATGTTATGTTCATGACCTCTTCGGGAGTCGAAAGGCCGCTTATCACCTTCTGCCAGCCGTCCTGCCTGATGGTCTTCATGCCTTTTGAGACAGCTACCCTGTTTAACTGATTACTCGATGCCTTTTTGAGGATCAATTCCTTCATGTCCTCATCCAGCAGCAATATCTCGTATATGGCCGTCCTTCCGAAGAACCCCGTGTGATTGCAGTTTATGCACCCCTTACCCCTGAATATCCTGACGTCTTTTGATTTCAGTCCAAGGTCTTTCGCTATCAATTCCCTTATCTCCGCCGGCGCCTTTGTATCCTCATATTTACAGTCTGGACAGATCAGCCTTATCAAGCGCTGGGCGATGAACGCCTCGACGCTGGAGGCGATCAGATACGACTCGACGCCTATGTCAACCAAGCGCGTGATAGCGCTCACGGCGTCGTTTGTATGAAGGGTCGATAAGACAAGATGGCCTGTCAGCGCGACCCTTATCGCTATGTCAGCCGTCTCCAGGTCCCTTACCTCGCCGACCATTATGACGTCAGGGTCATGCCTTAATATGCTCCTGAGGCCTCGCGCGAAATCCAGGCCTATCTCGGGCATGACCTGGATCTGCGTGATCCCGGTCATCTCATACTCGATGGGGTCTTCGAGCGTGATTATCTTGCGCTCTTTTGTGTTTATCCTGCTAAGGCAGGCGTACAATGTGGTGGTCTTGCCGCTCCCTGTCGGGCCTGTCACGAATATGATGCCGTGCGGCTTTTGGATAATATTTTCGAATATCTGCAAATCCGGCTTTGAAAGACCCAGCCTCTCCAGGCTGAAAAGCATCTGAGCGGGCAGTATCCTTATCACGACGCTCTCGCCGTACGGGGTCGGCATGGTGGATATCCTCAGGTCCAGCACCTCGTCCTGCACCTTCACTACCGCCCTGCCGTCCTGAGGCAGCCTGCGCTCCACTATGTTCAGATTAGACATTATCTTTATGCGCGATATGATAGCTCTTAAAAAATTCTTTATCTCGGGAGGCACGTTCGCGTCATACAAAAGGCCGTCCACCCTGTAACGCAGCGACAGCTGATTTCTATACGGCTCGATATGTATGTCCGTGGCGCGCTTCCTGTATGCCTCCAGGATTATCTGGTTGACCAGCTTTATCACGGAGGCGTCCTCGGCTAATTTTTCTATGTCCTCCACCTTTTCCTGAGACGCGTCTTCGCCGGCGGACTCCTTGGTGTCCGCGTGAGAGCTGATCTTCTCCAGTGTGTCCGTGGCAAAACCGTAATATTTCTTCAGCCCTTCCATGATATCTTTATGGGAGGAAAGTATTATATCTATATCATAACCTAACTGCGCGCGTATCTCGTCCTGCGTCTTTATATCCAGGGGCATTGACACGGCGACGGTAAGGGTCCTGTCTTTAATGTCTATCGGGAGAAATCTGTAATAAGTGGCTATCTTTACGGGCACCCTGTCCAGGACCGACTTATTGATCGAAAGCATCCTGACGTCAACGCTTATAAGGCCTGTCTTCTCTGAAAATATATTCAAGACCTCTTTTTCCGGCAGGAGGCCATTCCTGATCAACAGCTCGCCCAGGCCCTTGCCCGTCGATTCCGCTTCCTTGATAAGGCTGTTCAGCGTCCCCTTTTCAATATCGCCTTTTTCCATCAAGGCGTCGTATAATATCTTGTCATATTTTTTTATCATGGCAATCTCTCTTATTCTATAGCTTATAAACGCTGCTTTTCAGGTATTCCCTGTACCGCCGGACAGCGTCCTTTAAATCCTCGGATGAGATTAACGCCAGTTTCAGCCTGAACCCGGCGGCGGCCTCCTCGGCCTTTTTTAAAGACCACGCGTCCAGGGGATTCATCACGCCGATGGTCATCTCCCCTCCGTCTTTTTTCACGGGAAAACACCCTGAATCCATGATGAAAGACGGACTAAACTGTTTAACGAAATTCCAATCGATGTATTTATTCTTCAGCGCGACGAGGGGCATGCCAAACTGCTCAGACAGCGCCCCCAACAGGTCCCGCTCCTTTACCCCAAACCTCCTCTTAAGCACGACCCCCAGAAACT
>JBAZOA010000008.1:0-30083 GCA_041648935.1 Candidatus Omnitrophota bacterium
ATTTCCGATAAAATATTTAAATTTAAATTCAACGCCGCGGCCGCCGCGCCTTCAAAAGAAAACACCGAAATAATCTTTTCCAGGATAATAAAAATGGCCGTCGCGACAGTCCATCTTTACGGATTCGAGGATTTTACCGGGATGGAATTCGCGGATACCTCTCAGGGCGGGGAAAAAATCTACCTTTCAAGAGATGAATTGGAAAATTTCAGAAAAAATAAAAAGGTCAGGTTATTCTGACCTTCCTGCCTTCTATCTTTAATTTCCCGTCTATGAAAAGCTGGATCGCGCGGGGATAAAGCTTGTGTTCTTCCCTGTGGACGGCCTCTTCCAGGGTCTCTTCCGTATCGTCCTCCAGCACGCTGACCGCCGACTGGAGTATTATCGGGCCTGAATCCATGTCGCTGGTGACAAAATGCACGGTTACGCCCGTGATCTTCACACCGTATGAAAAGGCGTCTTTTATGCCGTGGGCGCCCTTGAAAGACGGCAACAAGGCCGGGTGCACGTTCAGGATCTTATGCTCGTACTCTTTTATGAAATCGGCCGACAATATGCGCATGTATCCGGCGAGGGCTATCAGGCCGATGTCCTCTTGTTTCAGGTTTTTCAGGATTTCAGCCTCAAATTCTTTCTTTGACTTAAAATCCTTTCTTTCCACTACCAGCGTCTTGATGCCCGCGCCTTTCGCCCTCGCGAGCGCGTAACAATCACGCGCGTCAGAGACAACCAGGCGTATCTCGGCTTTTATGAGGCCTTTTTTCCGGCTGTCTATTATCGCCTGCAGATTGGTCCCGTTCCCGGAACAAAACACCGCTATATTCATCAGCCAAACACCTCTTCTATCTTTTTGACAATATCTCTCTTTGAGGCCGCGCCCACCATCCTGCCGACTTCCCCGCCTTTATCGAAAAACATCAGAGTAGGAATATTCATCACGCCGAACCTGGTAGCTACCTCCATGGCGTCGTCTATATTCAGCTTCGCCACCTTATACCTGTCATTACCTTCCCTGGCCACTTCATCAATCACGGGCGCCAGCATCTTGCACGGCATGCACCAGGTTGCCCAAAAATCCACTATGACCGGCCTGTCTGACTTTAATACCTCCGCGTTAAAATTCCCGCTCGTCACCTCTAACACATTTCCTGCCATTTAAACCTCCCAAATTTTGCGAAGCAAAATTTGATCCCGAAGCCGCCTTATTTTTGGAACTGATGCGGCGAGGGACCTTTCACTCCTTTACTATACACCTTGCCGGGCATTTTTCAATACATAAATCCCACTTTATGCCGCCCCCGGCCCTGGACCAATCGACCCTGGATAAATTATCCTCCACGACAAAAACCCCTCCTGAAAGCTTTTCGCATATCCTGCACCCTATGCATCCCGCGGGACAAATAGATTTCGTATACGCCCCCTTGTCCCGAGAAAGGCATTTCACGAAAACGTTGTCCGTGACCTTTCCAAGAATGATTATATTTTTCGGACACGCCTCCACGCACTTGCCGCAGGCGGTACATTTGGAGGCGTCCACTTCCGGGATATTATTTATATTAAGGCGTATCGCGTCAAACGGGCACGCGTTCACGCAATCCCCGAAACCCAGACAACCGAACCCGCATGCCTTCTGGCCGCGGTTAAGGAGATTAGCGGCCGCGCAGGTCTTCACCCCGGTATAGTTATATTTATCGGACGTCCTCCTGCCCCCATTGCACCTGACCCTCGCCACGGCCTTCTCCTTGACCTCAACCTGCACGCCCAATATCCCGGCTATTTTATCGTACGTCTCCTGGCCGCCCGGAGCGCACGCGGTGACCCTCGCCTTGCCCTGCACTATCGCCTCAGCGAGCATGGCGCATCCGGCCATGCCGCAAGCGCCGCAATTCGCGCCCGGAAGGGCATCCAGCACCTTATCTATCTTTGGGTCTACGTCCACCCTGAATATCCTGGACGCGTACGCGAGGCCCAAGCCGAACAAAAGCCCCATTATCGACATTGTTAAAATAGAAATTAGCATAATCTACGCCGCCTTAAAATCTAAACCCGCTGAACCCCATGAACGCCATTGACATCAGAGACGCTATGATAAAGGCTATAGGCGCGTCCTTAAAAGAACTCGGGACATCGCATAATTCAAGCCTCTCCCTTATGCCTGACATGAATAACATGACCAGTATAAAACCGATCCCAACGCAAAAGCCCTGAAGCGTCGATAAGACAAAGCTCGCCGCGGGATTCATGCCATGCTTAAAAAAAGTCTCGCTGTTTAAGACAGCCACGCCGAGCACGGCGCAATTGACGGTAATCAGGGGCAGGTATATGCCGAGCGTCCTGTATAACCCCTGGCTGAGTTTTTTTATGACCATCTCGACAAGCTGCACGAAAGACGCGATGACAAGTATAAAAGAAATAGTCCTCAGGTATTCTATGTGAAATGGCACCAGCACGAAATTATATATGGCCCAGGTTATCATGGAGGCGCACGTCATGACAAAGGTCACGGAAACACCCATGTATAAAGCCGGTCTTGTCTCTTTTGAAATACCTATGAATGAGCAAAGCCCCAGGAATTTAGACAATATGAAATTATTTATGAAAATAGCGCCGATTACCACTGAGAGAAACACGCTCAAATCCATGCTTATTTAACGCGGCTTACTTTAGCCGCCCTCTTTTTCGCCAGCATGTTGATAAACCCTATCAACAGCCCTATCACCAATAGGGCCCCTGGCGCCAGCACTATAAACAAAACCGGCTCAAAACTCTTCATGATTAAAAATCCTAAAAATGTCCCATTCCCGAGTATTTCCCTGATCCCTGATATAAGCACGAGGGCCAGGGTAAAACCAACGCCCATGCCCATGGCGTCCAACATGGAGACGAAGACCGGTTCCTTGCGGGCAAACGCCTCTGCCCTGCCGAGTACCACACAATTCACCACGATCAGAGGCACGAATATCCCAAGGGCCCTTGAAAGGGCCGGCGCGTACGCCTTCATGGCAAGCTCGACTATGGTTACAAAGGTCGCTATCACCACGATAAAACACGGTATCCTGATTTGATCCGGTATGACCTTGCGCAGAGACGATATTATTATATTAGACCCCAAAAGCACAAAAGTCGCGGCCATGCCCATGCCTATGCCGTTTTCCACGCTGGTGGATACCGCGAGCGTGGGACACAAACCAAGTATCAGCCTGAATGTGGGATTCTCATGAGTAATCCCTTTTAGAAATTCTCTCGCTAATTTCTTCATTTTTTGACCAGACCGTATTTCCTTGTCCTGGTGAACCTGTCTATTATGGGTACCGCCGCGTTCATGAACAATATCGCGTAAGAGACGCCCTCGGGATAACTGCCCCTGAGACGTATTATGATTGTCAACACGCCGCAGGCGGCGCCAAACATGATCTTTCCCTTCTTTGTCAAAGGACTCGTCACATAATCGGTAGCCATGAAAAATGCCCCGAGGATAAGTCCGCCTGAAAGCGCGTGGAACATGAAATCCCCCTGAAAAAACCCGTCTTTTCCAAAGACCCAGGCCAGGACGCCGACCGTGGCGACAAAACTCGCGGGTATGTGCAGCGATATTATTTTCCTTGATAATAAAAACAACGCGCCTATCAACAGGGCTATGACGCAAACCTCCCCTATACACCCCCCATGATTTCCTAAAAACAGGTCCATGTAGCTGACCTGCGCCGGATTTTCCCTCGCGAGCGGCGTAGCCGTGGTCACGGCATCAGGCCACCACCTGGGATTTTTCCACGTAGTCATGTGCACGGGCCAGGATATCTGGAGAAAGGCCCTGCCCACAAGGGCCGGATTAAATATATTATGCCCCAGCCCCCCGAAAATCTGTTTCCCCAGCGCGATACTCACCGCGCCGCCTATCAACGGGATCCAAAACGGGAGCTCAGGAGGGAGATTGTACGCCAGAAGCAATCCTGTCAACGCGGCGCTCCCATCCAACGCTGTCTTTGGGTCCCTGTTTCTGAATCTCAAACACACCATTTCCGTGACAACGCATGAGATGATAGATATCAATATTACTTTTACGCAGCCGGCCCCGAATATATATATCCCGGCGGCCCCTGCCGGGACAAGCGAGGCGAAAACAACCCACATGATCTTGGCCGTATTGTCTTTTGATTTGATGTGCGGGCTGGGAGAAACCGTCAGCCTATTCTCTGAAGCCATCTAATATCTCCATTCCTCTTGACCTTATAGCCTCCACCACGGCCCTGCTGGATATGGTGGCGGCCGTGATGCCCTGTATGCCGGACTTCGAGATCTCTATCGCCCTCACATCTCTGCCTTTAAACTGCTCCGTAAAAGAAGGCTGAGTGGATATCTTTGCGCCAAGGCCCGGGGTCTCGTTCTGGGAAAGCACCTTGACGCCCGTAATGGTTCCGTCGCTTCTCACGCCTACCATTATCTCTATGTCGCTTGAATAACCGTATTTCTTCGCGATAAACACATAGCCCACTGGCTGATAATCATTCCCCTTAAAAGCCTTCCAGCACTCTATATCGCCTTCTTTTTTCACTTCCTCCAAACGGTCCGCCATTTGGCCTGGCATTACCTCTCTTAACGCCCCTTCCTGTATCAACCGCTGCTGCTGGTCTATCCTGGCCTTGGTGGCGTTATATACGCCCGCCAAGACGGTCGCGGCCGCGAGATTCACGAGAAAGAGTATTGTCGCGAATTTAATAATATTATTCATCTCTTTGTTTTCAGCTTGGCCAGTTTTATCAGCTGGACAAGCGGTATCTTTGACGGACAGACGTAACTGCATGAACCGCACTCTATGCAGTCAAGCGGATCATAAGAACCGGCTATGTCAAACCTGTCATTTTTAATTGCCAGACCTATCATGCACGGCATGATCCCCGCGGGACACGCCTCGACGCACCTTGAACACCTGACACAGCTTGTTTCCTTATCTTCCAGCTCAAACTTACTGCCAAGGACAAGTATACCTGAAGTGCCTTTAATAATGGGCGCCTCTAAATCAGCCTGGGCCACGCCTGTCATGGGACCGCCCATTACCACCTTGTGCACATCGAACTTCATCTTGAACCCGCACCATTCCAATACATCTTTTATGGGGGTGCCGATCCTCACCAGGACATTCTTTGACTGATTGGAAAAACTTCCGCTGACAGTAATTACCCTCTCGTATAGCGGCTTTCCCAGGCGCACCGCCTCGTACACGCTGAATACTGTCTGCACATTATGCACTACCGCGCCTACATCAAGCGGCAATCCTCCTGACGGGACCTCGCGGCCCAAGAGCGTTTTTATGAGCTGTTTTTCCCCGCCCTGCGGATACCTGGTTTTCAGTTTCTTGACCTTCATGCTCAGCCCCTCGCCCTTCACTCTGAAAAGCGCGGTGCCTAAGCTCTCTATCGCGTCCAGCTTGTTTTCCTCTATCCCTATTATCACCTCTTTGACCCCTAAAGCCTTTACGATGATTTGGATGCCAAACAATATCTCCTTCGGCCTTTCCAGCATCAAGCGATGATCACAGCTTAAAAACGGCTCGCACTCCGCACCGTTTATTATGAGCGTGTCTATTTTCTTGTCCTTGGGCGGGCTGAGTTTCACATGGCTGGGAAACGCCGCGCCTCCCAACCCCACTATGCCCGCGTCCCTCACTGATCTTATTATCTCATCGCCGGAAAATCCGGACATGTCCCTGACAGGCCCCGCGCCTGAAAACGCCTTCATGTCCTGACCATCCGATTCAATTATAATGGCTTTGGATGCGGCCATGATTGGATGCGGCGCGTCCTCGATGGCAATGACCCTGCCTGATACGCTGGAGTGCAGCGCGCTGGAAATAAACCCTTTCGCCTGAGCTATCAGAGAGCCGGTTTTTACCATATCTCCCGGTTTTACAATTGGTTCCGATGGACTGCCCGCGTGCTGCGATAACGGAAGGATTACCTTTTTAGGTAAGGGCGCTGTTTCCGTATTTCTGTCTCTTGTTATCTTGAAATCAGGAGGATGGATAAAATTTATATTTACCATGAGTTACGCATATTATACAAAAATCGGGCTTCCTTGACAACATTTTTAACGTAGGGTATACTTTTTTTAAGGGGGTATTCATGCCTAACGGCTCTTTTGGCAAATGCTGCACTGACTGTCAAATCTACTGGACCTGCGAAACAAAGTGGTACAGGGGAGAAAACAAAGAAGAAAATCTCTGCTGCCCGACCTGCAACTATTATACCGAGTGCCGCGCTAACGCGCGGCCTAAAAAGAAAAATAAATAATCAGCCTTTTCCCCTGCTGACTTTAATTAATTTGATAAGGCCCATCACAAAAAACCATGAGCCTATCGTTACCAATACCCACTCCCTTCTCACGTGTTCCGCCAGGACAGACGTAAAAAACATGAACAGAATAAAACCAAGATGCATTATTATCTCCAGGGAACTAAAGATCCTCCCTCTCATCTCATCCAGCATTACTTCGTAAAGAAGGGTATTTGAGGATACTATTATCGGCGCCCCGAACAAGCCCAATATAAACGCCTGGATCCCGGCCGTTAAAAAAGAAGGCGCCAATCTCAACGAGACCGCGAATATGACCACCAATAAACCCGTGACGCTCAGGCAAAAATTTATCACCTTTTTCTTGGAGATCCTTGAGCCGAACCTGCCATATACCACAGACCCAAGGAATAACCCCAAACCCAGCAAAACCACCAGCAGACCAAGGTGTTCCGTTGAGGAACGCAGTTTTTCCTGTATAAAAACTATTATTACTATGTAGATGGAACCAACGCCCGCCATGAGGAGAAACATGGTATTGGCGACCATCCTTATGTCAGCGTGATTCTTCAGATAAACCAATCCTTCCTTTATATCCTCCAAAACGGTCTTCTTTATGACCGTCTTCAGCTTTTGTTCTTTCAGCATCTCTTTCACATTACCCCTGAAATTAACCGTTATGAAAAACAGCATTACCCCGGAAATAAAATAACTGGCGGCATCTATGTAAAAACCCGCCATGGCCCCGAACTTACCGACTATCAAGCCGCCGAATCCAAAGCCCACTATCGTGGCTATCATCATGGTGGTGGATGATAAAGAATTCGCCAGGAGCAATTTTTCCTTGTGAACGATGTCCGGGATTATAGAAAGCTTTGACGTGAGAAAAAATCTGGTTATTGAAAATATCAGAAATACCAGGATGTAGATAGGCGGCATGCTCTTTGAATGCGTGGCCACTATAGGGATGAAGAGCACTAATATGCCCCTGAGGAGATCCGAGACAATCATGGTGGTCTTGCGGTCCCACCTGTCAACGTAGCTTCCCGCGATAGGACCTATTATAAAAACAGGTATTATCGTAAAAGAAAGGAGCTTCGCGAGCTCTATGGTGGACCCGGGGGTCCGGACATAGATAAGGCCTATCAACGCCATCTGATTGAGCCGGTCCCCGAAATTCGATATGACCTGGGCAAGCCACAGGAGGGAAAAATTCTTATCTCTGATTAGTTCCCGGATATGGGCCATTATGTATTGTTGCCCCTCGCGGCACAGAGCAAAACCATGACCGCTCGGGACTCGCTCGATTCAAATCCTCTAACAAATAACGGAGCCGATGAGAGGATTTGAACCTCCGACCTGAGCTTTACGAAAGCCCTGCTCTACCAACTGAGCTACATCGGCATGGGTTTTGAGATAATTATAGCATGAAAAGTAACCTTGGGGAAATTAAAAACTTTTCTGGTTAGTTAAAGATCATAGTTACGATTTTCTTCTAATTATAACTCTTGAGCCCTATTTTTTGCACTTTGTACAGTTAAAACAACTTGATCAACCGATAAGCCAGTTGATATGGGTATAATAAATTCTTGATCATACTTTTCTAATCCACCACGAGTTATCATAACACGTACCGATATTCCGTCATGTATTTCTCTGCGACTCAAGAAAAGTCTATTTTCACCCGTCCATTCTTCTGCGTAAACGAATAATCCAGAATCAGCTGTCCATTCCTTCTGTCTAAGACCTTTAACAGCTTTTACTATAGCCGTCCTTGAATCAAAATGTATCTCTCCTTCTGTTTGGCTCTTAAAATTTCTCATTATAACATCTGTTATGTAATCTGCGTTGGTTTCAAATACAGCTAATCTATTTTCGGCGTTAGGAGTTTGCTCATCCATATTTTCCTGCGCCTGAGAATAAACAGACTCCTCACCAACAGGAACTCTTATGGAAACAGCTTTCTCAATTGGCAAGACCGTATCAATTCTTGATAATATAGATACAGCAAACTCTTGATTATAGTCTGGAGAGGCTACGCTAACCATCCTAACATTTACTGATACTCCATCAGCTGTTTCTTTGCGAACCAAGTGAACATTATTAAGAATTTCTTTGTCTCCTTCGTAAATTGGCAATTCAAGGATTACAATTGATTCATTATATCTAAGACGCGCAACGCCTTCTTCTATCTGCGCTTTTGCACGTGCGTCTATCGCTTTTCTTGTTTTTTCGTTAAAACCTGCCATTATAGAATTTAATATACTATATATCTCCAGTTCAAATACGGGAAACTGAGGTTTTTCTGAAATAAACGCGGTTTTGTCTTGTCCTGAGACAAGTACAGTAAAATTGTGATTATACTCTCGAGGCCTCACACTAACCATTCTAACATTTACTGATATTCCATCAGTTGTTTCTTTGCGATTTAAGTAAGTAAGAGCCCTGCTTTCTCTATCTATTTCATCATACATTGGTAATAGCATCATAACTAATTCATTATGCCTAAGACGCGCAACGCCTTCTTCTATCTGCGCTTTTGCACGTGCGTCTATCGCTTTTCTTGTTTTTTCGTTAAAACCTGCCATTATAGAATTTAATATACTATCTATCTCCAGTTCAAATACAGGGAAGCTAACTTGTTCTGAGAAAATCGTTTCAGCAGTTTTGTTCATCCTCTCAAAAGTATCCTTCTTTCCAACATCAACTCTTAGAGAACTTTCAGAATTTAACTTAGGTAGAGCATAAAGAGTGGCTGCATAGAAAAATACTATACTTATTAATATTGATATTGTTTTTAAAAAATTATACTCTTTTTTAATCTTAATCATAACTTTAGTAAAAAAATGTCCTTTTGGACTTAAATATAAAGGGCTATTAGCTTATTCATACCGTCCACATAAAGTATACCACAAAAACTGTATTATACAAGGAGCTGGAGCTTGGTGTCCGTCTGTCTATAATACATGGCAATACATAGTAATTGCTAGTAATAGAATTTTACTCTAACTTATTATGATTATTTGTAACTACAATAATTTATGAGGTTTAAAAAATAGCTTAGGTCGCTTTACGAAAGCCCTGCTCTACCAACTGAGCTACATCGGCAAGATTGTTTTAATTGATTATATCACAGGGATGGGATTATAGAATTAAAATTTTTTGGGATTAACGATTTTCGTCTTTTTCAAAATTCCATTTATTATCTCAAAGAGAAGTCACGGTTGCTTCCAATCCAGGATATTTTGTTTTATTATGCAAACTGTTGTTCAATTCCTTTACTATACGACTTCTCATTAATTCAGCAATCAAAAATTCCTTCTTAATTTCACCCTCTGGATCATCAAGATTTAACATAAATGCTTTGTTATATTCAACAATGACTCTGTCTAAAAGCTTCTTTTTATTTGCAAACCCGATTATAACTTTACTTTTTTCATATAAAGCACGCGCTAAATCAACATGGCTAATTGCATACTGCTTATTAAACACTATAGATAATCTATGATGATAGATGGCTTCGTCTAAAAGCCTAATACTTTCTTCGGAATCATAGTCTTTTAGTGAAGTAGACTTAGCAAACAATAAACATCCTAAAAAGTGCTGATCGGACGCGTCTTTTGGCAATAATCTAATAGCCTTTTTTTGTTCGGCGATCGCTCTATCGTATGACCTTGCTAACTCATATTTTGTATCGCACTTTGTTCTAGATATCGTCGCCGCTAAACTGTTATGAAGAATCGCGATAAGTCCTTCTGTAAGCAAAGATACGCTGAGAAACTGACTTTCAGGATATGAATGGTCTAACGGCTCAGCAAGCTTTACAATAATGTGATTTTGCATGGCAAGGTTGCTACTAATGTAACCCTTGGGGATGCTTTTAATAATTACCGAAAGATCCTTGAAAACATCAACCATAAAATAAGACTTGTCAGACAGCTCTAGCATAAGAAACGCATGTCGTGGAAAGGATGTTGCATAGACCCTACTCTCATCTATACCAATTTCTTTTAATATCCTGGATACTAAAATAGCTCTTCCTACACAATTCAACTCTTGGTTTTTCAATATACCTTTAGGGGACCAATCTAATATTACTCTAGACTCCGACCATCCTTTATATTTTTCAATTATCCCTATTATTTCTTTAACTACCTCTATTTCCTGTGACGGCTCAGCTTTTTTCAAACGCTCTCTCCAGCTTTCTATGGGAAGATTGTCTTTTAATAACCTTTCAAGGGGTTGCTGTAAAAGAGATTCTAATTCTTCCTTAACTGGCTCATACTCCGCTCCAAGGCCAGAATACATTTCTTCCACCCCTTTAATAAAAATCTTGTGTTCAAGTTGATCCATTTTCCCGGCCTTGAATTCTTGTGCCATATGTCTTACGGCTTCCCTAGCCCATTCAATAAGTCTATCTGGTTGATTCAATGTTTCCTGAGTCAATTTCAGATCAGCCTTTAGATGATTTTTAAAAATCCACCACGCTTTATCATCTGACAAATCTAATGATCTGTATTTTATTTCATTAATGCTGACGATTTCTTGGTTAGGTTTTTCTTCAAGCATGTTACTAAGTAAATATAGAAGTTCTATCTGCCTTCCGAGCAACTCTTTCTGTGAATCGGAAAGCTTATCCCAAGGCACTTCTTTTGCAAGGTAAATGGCCATAAACTTAAATCTTTGGGAGAATAAACTAGATAACTTTAATCTATGAGACTTACTCGTTGTTAATGAATCAATATCCTCTATAAGATAAAAAAGCTCATTTATAGTAAGATCTTCGGGTAAAAAATATTTTATTGACTCATTCTCTATAGTTTTAATATAGGGTCTATATTGACCATCTTCTCTGTATTTACCATTGATTACAATTGGATTTCTTCGATCAAAATCTTCTCTCTCCAGAAAAACAATTTGTATATTATCATTTATTCCTATCCAGCTTAGGTCTACTTCTACCGTATCGTTATTTCCAATTTTTAATCTATCATATACCCCCATTCCAGTTATCAGCTCAGCAGCTAAGGGATTAAATGCTCTTTGCCTCAAGACATTATCTAATTCAGACCTGCTGGTAAGCATAAGCATAGCATCTTTCAATCTTTCCTGTCCTTCTCTTGAACTTCCAGATAGAGGAAGCCTAAGATCGTTTACTGCCATGCCATATGCTACGTTATGAAATAAAGGCACCGCAACTATAATTAATGAAATGACTTTTAAACTAAATGCTTTTTTAAAATTCATGATAATCCAGGCAAAAAAATAACCCTTTGCCAAAAGGTTTTGGTTTAATATATAGCTAATTACTCTACTATTAAGTATGCCTTAAAAATATCTGCTATTCAAGGGTTGAGCAAGTGGTGCCACTTTCTGGCGCCAAAATACATCATAATTGGTGATAATTGGTAGTAATAGAAAATCTCTGTAACTTATTAGTATTATTTGTAACTACAATAATTTATGAGGGTTACAAAAATAGTTTAGGTCGCTTTACGAAAGCCCTGCTCTGCCAACTGAGCTACATCGGCGCGATTTTATTAACTATGCCATTAACCGCTTAATTATGGAATCAGAATTTCGGAAGGATACTGCTATTACTTATAAATACTTCTTTATCGCCTCGAGAAGCATCTCTGCGTTGAACGGCTTCATGATGCAATCGCTGGCGCCGAGGACCCTGGCCTTGTTCAGGACAGCGTCTTCTCCCAGCGCGGTCAGCATTATCACTGGTATGGACGAAGTCTTCTGACTTTTCTTAAGGCTTGCCAGGACCTGCAGGCCGTCCATCTTGGGCATCATCACGTCCAGGAGGATCAGGTCAGGCCTTCCGGTCTCGGCTTTTTCAAGGGCCTCTTTGCCGTCAACCGCTGTTATCACGTCGTAATTCGAGTCTATCAGCCTTACCATATTCAACTTGATTATGTCTTCTTCGTCGTCTACTAGAAGTATTTTCTTTCTCGCCATGATTATTTCTTTCTCTTGTTCGCGGAATACGCTATGAGGCCCAGGATAAAAACCGCCACGAATAAAAGCAGTACGGTTATATTCTGCGCGAAGCGGGGTGAAGACGCGCCGCTCTTTTCTTTCATGATCATCGCGCCGTCAGAATCAGAACTCGGCATGCCTTCCTTCAGCCGCAGGTTACCAACGCTATCCACCCACAGGCAATACCCCTTTCCATGGATATCGGTAAGCACTATCTTTGACGGCCCTAAAGAATCGCCCTTTAATATCAGGTCTTTCTTGAGCGTGAGAGATCCGGCCATTACAGAATCCACGTCATTTCTCAGGAGCTGGCTGGAACTAATCATGTCGATGGCCTGGGCGTTCAGGGCGTAAGCCGAACTGGCGAGCTTCACCCTGGGAGACATCTCCCCATCGCTGGACACCTCTATTCCGAGCCAAAGGTCATTATTAAAATCTATCTCAAGCGGTTTTATGGAACCCATGAGCACGCTGAAAACCCCGTTTTTTACCTGGAGTATGTGGCTCTCTTCCCACGAGGCGGTTCCGCCTGATTCCACATCATAGAACCTGAAAGTGACCAGCAGGTTTCCCGAAAGAGGGTTATCTTCTTTATCCGTAAGTTTTCCCTGGTAATTTATTACGCGGGGGACAGCGGCGTGGCAAAGGACAGTTAAACATAAAATTCCGATTATAACGCACAGACCTGCGCGGAATATTCTCATTTACCGCCTCCTTGTGGAAAAAATGGTGCCGAGGAGAAGAATCGAACTTCCCACGCCGGCCTTTTCAGGGCCGCGCTCTACCACTGAGCTACCTCGGCACTACTTCGCTCTATAAACCCATAAACTGAATGCGTAATGAGCTTCGTAGATGCTTCGCGCAATCACATGTTAAAGTATTTTATCAAGCAATGTTTATTTTGTCAACTTAGTTAATGCTATTTAACGCTTTATGACGCTTCCGTCTTCTCGCACAATCAGGGCCTCCATATCCTTGAACCTGCTTATAAGCTCAAGACCCTTTTCCTCTCCCATGACGAATACAGCCGTGGAAAACGCGTCCGCCTCTTCGGCTGAATCAGCCATTATCGTAACGCTGATAAGCCCCTGGCTGGGCCGGCCTGTCTTTGGATCTATGATATGCGAATACCGCTTTCCGTCCATCATGAAAAACCTATTGTAATCACCGGACGTGCTGAGCGCCTTGTCCTTAAGATTGAATTTATATATTATTTTAACGCTATCCCGCGGGTCCCGGACCCCTATATCCCACGACTTGCCAAAACCAAACATGTTCCCGCCCAAATTCACGAGGCCGCTCTTGACGCCGCGCGAGATCAGCGTCTCTCTCGCCCTGTCAACCGCGTAGCCTTTAGCCATGCCGCCCAGGTCTATCCTCGTACCGGGATTCAAAAACCGTATGGACGCGTGATTGTAATCCACGGATATATTTTTATATCCGACGGCCTGAAGCGCCCTGACGAGCGTTCTCCTGTCCGGGATTGAATTGCTTTTATTGACAAATCCCCAAGCCTCCATCAAAGGCGCGATTGTTATGTCAAAGGCGCCGTCCGAGAGCCGGCTGTAATAAACCGCCCTCTGTATCAATTCCAGCGCCTCGTGGGTCGTCCTCACGCCGGTCTTGCCCGCTGATTTATTTATCTTCGAAACCTCGCTATTTTCGTCAAATTTGCTGAATACCTTTTCTATCCGCTCCATTTCCGCGAACGCGGCGGCCATGGCGTTTTCAGCGCGTGACCTATCAGACTCAAGGCACGTGATTTCGCAAAACGTGTCCATGAGCGTCCTTGTCTCCCTGAATTGACGCTCCTGCCCGCATCCCAAAAACAACAGAAACAGAAATAAAAGGCCCGCGCATTTCCATGAAGAAAAAACGCGGGCCATCTTTCTGAAATTCATAAGTTTAGAATAAAAACACGGCCGCCGCCACTACCGTGGACCAGTTGCCGTTTGAATCTATTATGGTGGACTGAGTAACGTTCATCGTCTTGACTATCTTGTCCTTAAGCTGATAAACCTTTTTTATCTCGTCCCAATCCTTTGAATCGTCGAAATCCGGGACGCCCATGGTGGAGGCGAGCATCTTCGCCGCCAGGTCTTCCGCGTAATCACCCGCCACCTCATCTGTCTGGCCGTAAGCGTGATGTTCGCTCATGTAACCGTACATATTTTCATCGGCCGGTATGGCTGTGCCTACGGACGCGGCTATCAGACGCCTTGGTTCGTTGGAACTGCACCTCGCGATGACGCAATAAGTTATCATGCCCGGGATGAGTTCTTTTACGCCGTCATTACGCGGGATGATCTTGCAGGCAGGCGGGAAAATGCTGGACACGTGCACCAGATTGCATTTTTCAATGCCCGCGTCCCTGAGGGCAAGCTCGTATGAACGAAGCTCCTCCCTGTGAGATCCGACCCCTTTTGTAAAAAAAACCTTGGTGGGGACCAACTTGTATATCTGCTGTTGAATCTGTTCAGGCCCTAACTGCTGTCCGTTCATCTGCTATTCCATGTCTTCCATGTCTTCTCCGGACATATCTTCGCTTCCCGCAGAAACGGGCGTAATTGTCTCAGGCGCGGCAGCCTGCTCTTCCGGGACAAGGACATCTACCCAGCTGGCTATGAGCTTACCTGTCTCATCGGTATAATAACCGACTTCCGCCTTTTCGCCTTTTTTCACATCGCTCAATCTTATGTCTTCTATGCCCTTCCAGAGTATCGTCTCGCCGTCAACAACAGTAAAGGCCTTCTCCGCCCCGTCATCGCCCTTCACCGCGATAATGCCGGTGGCTGGATCCAGGGAAAGGATCTCTCCTGTTATCACGCCTTCCCCGGCGATATCCTCTGCCGGCAGCATGTCTTCCTCGATAGGCATGACCGCTTCTTCCGCGAATAAAGGCGCTGCAAGGCACATTGCAGCACATAATAGAATGGATAATGCCGTTAATCTTTTAAGCATGTTTTCCCCCTCCTTTTAATTTCAAACAAAATAAAGTATACCACAACAAACGCGTTAATCAAGAGAAATCTAAATCGGTCAAAATATGTAATTCAAAAATTTATAAACCAGCCTAGCCGCCAAAAAATCCGGGGCCACGTTTCCCTGCATTGGCGCGAGCTCCACCACATCAAAACCCACCACATCCCTCTCCTCGCTTATCCTCCTCAGTAACCTCAATACCTCCCGCCAGCCCATGCCCCCGGGCTCAGGCGTGCCCACGCTTGGCACTATGGAAGGGTCGAACACATCCAGGTCAATAGTCACGTAGACATTTTTCGCCCTGATTGAATCAATCACCCCTTCTATCCAATTATCATCTTCCTCCATGTCTTTCATGAAAAACGTATTAAGGCCTTTGCGTCTCTTGAGCGCCTCTTCCTTGCTTAAACTGCGTATTCCGACCTGCGTAAGGCCTGTTATATCCATAACCCTGCTCGCTATGCAGGCATGATTGTACTTTGAACCATGAAAGCTGTCTCTCAGATCCCTGTGCGCGTCTAATTGCAGCACGGATAAATCCTTAAACCTCTTATTGCATGCCCTGACAGCGCCCAATGTAATTGAATGCTCTCCGCCAAGCATTACTGGGAATTTACGCGCCCTTAATATAACACCGATAGCATCTTCGACAATCTTAATCACTTTCCCCGGATCAGGACTTGTCTCCTTGATCTCCTCACAGGTATAAATACCTGATTTATACGCCTCTTTCCCTGTTTCCTCGTCATAGGTCTCCATATACCTTGAGGCGTCTATTATCGCCTGCGGCCCGAAAGACGCGCCTGGTTTATACGAAGTGGTCATGTCATATGATACGGGCAGGACCGCTATCCCGGCCTTTGCCCAGGTTGACAGCGCGCCTTCCATCCCGCAGAATTTAATATCAGCGTTGTAGTTTTTATTTAGCATTTTGAAGTGATGAAAACGTATTCCAGGTCTCCTGAACCCGTATTTTTAACATTATGGGGAGTGTTTGGGGGCACGTACGCTACATGGCCGATTTCTATTTTTTTTGCCAATCCGGCGCCTATCACCAAATCCCCTTTTCCGCCAAGTATGACCAGAACCTCTTCAATATCTTTTGCCGTGCTGTGCTCACCTATGTCTTCCCCGGGCTTTAATACAACGTGTCCCGCCTTGATGCCTCTAGTGCCGGAATCGCTGTTAAGAAGCCTCTGATACCTTGAAGTGTTTTCTAGTTTTACTACCCGCGCGTCACTCATCTTTAAGGGAATTCAAAACGTCACCATCCCATGAGAATTTCTTTCTTTTCCGGGACTTGTGGGACTTTTCCTGGAAAACATATGAATAGACCAATGGCAGGCTCACGCTCGGCTCGACAAACGCCATGGCGTAACTCGCGTCGTTATCGATCTTTCCCCAGGAAGTAGCCTCCTTCAGGGTGCTTCCGCTCAAACCGCCCCAGTGGGGGACGTCTGTGGTCAGCTGGAACGCGTAAGAATGGCCTCCTTTTTGATCGTTGAAAATATACCCCATCACGACCGCGTCGTTTATGTAATTTTTAGGGACCCCGCCCGCTATGTAAATCGCGGCCGTCTTTTTTGACTTTACTATTGTCTGTGTTATTTCATAATTATCCTGTATCGAGTCAATGTGTATCCCCTGTTTTTTATGTTTCTTTGAGCGGTAATAATGGCCGGTAAGCCCTATGCCTATGGAACTGTCGTTCAGCGCCGGCACAAAGATAGGCACCCCGCATTCACGGGCGGTCTTGGTTATGGAATTCTCATCGCTAAGCTTGGAACCGACCTCGTCTATGAATTCCCTTGAGGAATAATTACCCGGCTTCATCTTATCCGCTATGCGGCCTATCCACTCATCCGTATCCCAGAATTTCTCATCATCCACATAGGTGTCGTAAATCCTGTCTATGTACAATCTGTCCAGCATGGTGTCGTCCGCGTCAGGGTCTCCTATGTAATGCCTGAAACCCCTTGCCTGGTATATATCCTGATATATTATGGCCCCGGTTGCCACTACCACGTCCACCATCCTCAGTTTTATCATACTGCGTATCACATCTCTCAGGCCCGCGGCTATCAACGGCCCGGCGAGACCGAGATATATGGTAGGCTGATCCTTATCCAAAAGCATTTTCCTGAAGACATTGGCGCACTTATAGACATTCCTGGCCTGTATGGAGCTATTTTTGAAACTCCTCACCAGGTCGGCTATCCTGTCTGTCTCTTTTATCCTGACCGGCTCCGCCTCAATGGATAGGATCTTTTTCTTGATATCCAAATCGCTTTTCTTAAGCCCCGGCCTTGAAAAATCTATATCTTTCTTCTTCATAATATCTTATTATACCACTCTTCTTTACATTCAAGCAACACTTGTTTACCTGCCTCTCCGTAGCCTTGGCGAAGGAGGGTCAAGTTATTGCCTAATTTAGTACTTGAAATACACAAGCGGGTGGGGTATATTAATAAGGCATTCTAAGGGGCGGTTAGCTCAGCTGGTAGAGCGCTTCGTTTACACCGAAGAGGTTTCACAGGTTCGAGCCCTGTACCGCCCACCATGATACTTTAAAATTATTTGAGTGTTTGGGCTCGAAACGAGCAAGCGGCGAGGGACATAATAATTCACAGTTGACAGTCAGCTCTTAAAACTGTATACTTATTAACCATCTATTGGGGGACGTAGCGTAGTTGGCTTAACGCGTCAGATTGTCGATCTGAAGATCGCGGGTTCGAATCCCGTCGTCCCCGCCAGTCGGAATAGGGCGTGTTTGATAAGTAGCGTCGGAGGATACCCTCCGACGAAAAAATCAGGCGCCGCTCTTTTAAAATAAAGTTCGAACGATTATTACCCCTCCCCATGTCCTTGTGGTCACAGTGTGGTTGCAACGGAACTGTTACCCATTAAAGACTATATTTTAAATTACCAAGAAAGGACAAAAAAGATTCTTATATTCTGAGCGTCCAAAATACAGAAAACACTTACAATGCTATAATATTGCAAGAAAGATTAGAATCCAAAGTGGTATTTTAGGCTTTCTATTTGGAAGGTTTAAATGAATACAATGCTTAAAAGCTATATAAACAAAAATGAAATTTCCCAACCAAAAACCCCAAATGAGTTTATTGAATGGTTTGAACAAAAATTAAAGATTACCAAAAACCATAGAGAAGAATTAAAAAAACAAAATATTCTGCATGAAGGAATCGCAAAAAAATTTTATGAAGAATTATTTCCTCTTTACCGTTTCCTTCAGCACAAAGCAGAAGAATGGCATGACGTAAAGATTAATTACAGTCCCGGTAATCAAAATTTTGATGTTGAAGTTAAAAGCGACAGAGAATTTATACCGAAATATATAGAAATAACTCAAGCAGACATGAATGAAAACGAATCTCTTAGAATGAGGTATTTTTCAAAAAAAAGTACTGTTAGCATGACTGGGAAAGTTCTTAAAAAAGGCACCAAAAGAACTGGCTTACGAATTTCAGTCGATGATGAAGCGAAAAAGAGATGTGTATTGATTTCAGAAAAGATGGAGCAAATTAGAATAGCGATAAATAAAAAAATAAATGTTACAAAAAGACCGGATAGCACCGCTTTACTGGTATATTTTGATGATTACATAGGATTTACTCAGAATAAAGAACGACAGAAAATAAATGTGTTTTTGTCAAAAAATGAGTCTTGGAAAAAACAATATATTTATCTTTTTGTAGTAGGCGCTTCCGGTGAATTTTTTTGGGAAAAAGTTGAGCGGAATAATGAATAAAATAACCTCTAAAGAATTTGCAAAAGCATTACTTTACGCTCTGCGAAAGTTTACGAATAACTTTTATGAAGGTTTTGGACAGCGCGCTCAAACTATTCTTGGTGACGAATTTGATTATAATCAAATTACTCTCGCAAGAGAAATTTATATGATAAATCTTTGGGTTATTTCCAAGACTCTTGGTTCCGAGAAAAAAATTCTAGATGAGCTGCATAAAATCTATCTTCTCCCTCATTCTAACGAAAACCAGATTAAACAATGGTTAGAACAACAAGACACAGAAAAGCTAAGGGATGTTTTGAAAAATGATGAAAACGATTTGCGTGAAAGATACACAAAATATTATGCGGATTGGAATGATAGAAATGGTGGAAAACAACATGTTTTGGCAATGAGTATGCTTGAGTATATGTTTAATAAGGGAAAGTCGCATAGACGTTTTGTACGTATTGACCTAACTTTTGAAATGATTAACCATATTCTTGGTATGATGAAGTTTATTATAGATTTTAGGAAAAAGTACGAGATTGCTGATTAATCCCAATTTGTTAATTATTAAAATTTAACTCTGCTTGTTAATTAATTACAGTATAAATTCTTGGTCAGTTTTTTTGTAATCTATGATAAAATAAAATTACTTTTACCTCTTAAAATAGGTTCGAACAAAACTTAATACACACCGCCAGTTTGGTCATGACCTCCAGGCCCTTATTTGACAGGGCCACCCAGACCTTCCAGGAGGGCCGTGAAGATACTGATTCAATTCGAAAAAAAACCGCTTCTATTCCAAAGACCGAAACATATCATCTCCTGCTTTAACCCATCGTCATTCCGCGATTCTTTTCAGGCGATGGAAGACGCGATTCAGGAAGGTTATTACCTGGCCGGTTTCCTTTCCTATGAAGCCGGTTATTATTTTGAGGAAAAACTTTGCCAGGACAAGACCCGCGACTTCCCGCTGATTTACATGGGCGTGTATGACGCCCCTTTTACCAACAAAGAGATCCCCGCTAAAAATCCTTGTTTCAAAAATACATTAAAAGACCTTAGGTTAAACATATCCAAAGAGGAATATTTTTCGAATATAGGCGCCATACGCGACTACATCGCGAAAGGAGACGTCTACCAGATCACCTACTGCATAAAACTATTGTTCTCGTTTCAAGGCGGCCTCTTCCCTCTTTATCTCAATCTCCTGAAAGACCAGCCGGTGCCTTACCCGGCTTACATAGAAACAGACGAATTCCAGATACTCTCCCTGTCTCCTGAAAAATTCATAAAGAAGACTTCGTCGCGCGTGGTCACGAAACCCATGAAAGGCACCTGGCCCAGGGGCAATAACATTTTTTCGGATGCCATGGCGCAGATACGATTTCAATACGACGGCAAAAACAGGGCTGAAAACGTGATGATAGCCGACCTCCTGAGAAACGATCTGGGCAGGATAGGGACAGATGTCAAAACACTGAAACTCTTTGAGGTGACAAAATACAGGACATTGTACCAAATGACGTCAACGGTGGCTAGCAGGATAGACAAGGACATGCCTATATATGAATTATTCGCGTCTCTTTTTCCTTCAGGTTCCGTTACGGGCGCGCCTAAGATCAGGGCCATGGAGATCATACGGGAACTGGAACATGAGGAACGAAAGATCTATACCGGCGCCATAGGATACATCACTCCGGATAAAGATTTATTCTTCAACATACCGATCAGGACCCTCTTGATTCAGGACGAGATCGGGGAAATGGGCATAGGCGGCGGGATTGTATGGGATTCCACGCCTCAAGGAGAATGGGATGAAGGGCTGTTGAAGGCGAAATTTCTCACCAATCTGTCGGAAAAACCCTTTTTATAACCCGGCCTTTAATTTACCCATGGCCATAAGGCTGAATACCATCACAAATATGGCGACTGTCTCAATAATCCCAAGGACCATCAGATAATTTCCAAACCCCTTGCCTGTCTCTCCCATGGCGTCAGCCGCCGAGGCGCCGGCCTTGCCCTGAAACCAGGCGGACAAACCATTCGCGATGCCGCATAATATACCCAGGCCCCACAGGTACTGGCCTTTCTGAGCCAATTCGATCATGGCGTTCATGGTTATCATGCCGTAGATTGTCTGCGTGAGGGGCGCGCCGACAAATGCCAACATTATAAAAGCCGCCATTTTATTCTGGGCGAAGGATTTTTTCCAAGCGCCTATGGTAGCCATGCCCGCCTCTCCCGCGCCCAACGCCGAACCCATGGCGCCCAACGCCAAAGGCGATATGAGCCCCAAATCTTTAAACTGCGTCAATAAAGATGCATCCATGACTTCCTCCTTTTACGCTTCTTTAAATGGCGCGTATTCCGCGCCTGACCATTCAATATCCAGATGCCCTGAAAATTCCAGGACGTTCAACCGCACACCATGCACCAGTATCGCCAATATACCCATGACGATATTAAGCGTATGACCTAAAAAAAGTATTATCGCTCCGGCCAGGGCTGTTGATACCGCGCTATTACCTATATTGGCCGCCATCTGATTAAACGAGGCCGCTATCGCCACGCCCGCGGCGCCCACGGCGAATAACCTTATATACGAGACAATATCCCCGAAACTATTCATTATCTTCAATAAAAAATCCCCCATGCCCGCCCCAATACCCTTGAGAATATTTTTATCCGGGCTCGTGAACAATATGACCAGCGGCGCGCCTATTATCAAACCCCACTTCGCGAAAGCCGGAAATTCTTTCACCAGGATCAGGGTATTCGCCAGAAAATACGCGGCCCATAGTATCAAGATCCAACCGGCATCGCTGAGCGCCTTTAAAGACGGCCATTTTCTTAAAAATTTCCATAGATGCGCCAGGCTGAGCTGAACGGCGCCTATCAGAAAACAAAATGACTGGACATTAACTTCGTTGCTGAAATAAGGCACCAGCGGCTTAAGCCACGGATGCGGCCCGAAAAACACGCCTGTTATCAAACCCCACGCTATCGCGAAACTACTGAGTAGATAAGCTAGATAAAAAATCTTTCTGTCTTTCAGATTTTTAAGCTTCCACTGCGATAACGCGGCTATGAACATATATACGAGCCCGTAACCGGCGTCGCCTATGAGCATCCCGAAAAACAAACAAAAGAAAAGCAAGAAATGCGGGCTTATGTCGACTTCCCTGTACCCCGGTATCGTATTTATGATCTTGAATACGGGCTTTATTATCTCGATCCATCCGGGGTTCCGTATCAATGTCGGCGGATTATCGCTGTCTTCCGGGTCCTCTATTACCAGCCCCCAATTTTCTTTTGCCGCTGTTTTTTCAATGCCCACCGCTTTATCCGACGGCGCGTAACCTTTCAGGTAAGATAACTTCTCAAATTTGCCCATGCCTGACCGGACCTCGTTTAACTCTATGATCGCCTGGAGTCTCCCGCCGTATCTGACAAGAGAATCCCTATACGCCGAGAGTTCCGTTAATTTCATGGCGATATCTTTTATTTTTCCTTCCCGCTCTTTTCTCAACGACCGCATTTCCTCTAACCCCGCTTCGGGCGGCTCGATCGTCTTAAAATCAAGTTTTACCTCCTGCCTGGATATGACGGCGCAATAAAAGGCATTTCCTTTTCTGAAAAACTTTTCAAGGATCGCGCCTTCCGGGACATCGTCGATCCGGGCGCTGTCAATCTCGCAGAGCCGCACCCATATACCCTTGTCACGCAAATCCTCTATGATATCCGGGTCAAAATCCCCCCATTCCCGCCATGAGGAAATGTCCGCGTCTATCTTTTTCAAATCCTCGAGAAGCAGCTCTTTTTCCTCGGAAAGATTGATTATCTCCTCTATTATTTCGTCATAATCGGAGTTTATTTGTTTTTTATTGTCCGCTTCCGGGAGCAGGTTTATCGCCTTCGACAAAAGGGCCAATTCATCCTTGCGCCTCGCGACCTCTATGCCCTCGGGAGGATTTTCATGCTGCACGTGCAGGACGCCTAATCTCTTTACGGCCTCAAGCGTTTCGTCCGCGTCTTTTGACTGGACTATCAGGGTTATTTTTTTCATCTTGACGATCATGCCAAAACGCCCTCCAAGCTCATCTTTTCAAGCTTTGTCTTCGCTATCTTGGACCTGCCTACCGCGTTGGCCCCCTGATCTCCCAGGTAAATCCTTATGCGCCGGGCGTTTTCCCTGCATTCGGGTATCTTCACCTTCTCAAACAGGTTCACCCTTTGATTCACTATGCGCAGCTCCTCGCTCAAAAATTTAATCTGATTTTTCAAAACCTTTTCCTCTTCCAATAATACCGCGAACCGCCGGATGGAATCAACCGCCTTATCGGCCCACAGGGGCGCCGCGAATAAATCGTATTCGACCTCGCCGAATAAGGCCTTTTCAAATACAGGGATATCCACCCCGGCTATATTTAAAGCGCTTATCCGCACCTCTCTGGGTCTCACCCATTCCCCGAGGCCGGCTATCGGCTCGTTAAGAAGCCTTGCCCATTCCCCTATCTCGCTTTCCAGGTTATCTATCTCCTCTATCTTCTGTCTCAATCTTTCGCGCGAGCGCTGCGTCTCAAGCTGTATCTGCTGTTTCTTGAGCTGAAGTATGGGCAAAAACCTCTCGAACCTCCTGAGGTCATCGCGCTGCTTCTTAAGTTCTCCTTTGGTAAATTTTATCTTGGACATATATACAATTACAAACTTTGATCTTAAAACTTATAGCTTACGACTGTTTCGGCCAGAATTCTTTTATCAGATCCGTCTTTATCCCTGTTTCAGCGGGCTCAAAATTTTCAGCCAAGATCCGCCACCCAAGATCCAGGGCCTTTTCAAGCGGGATATCAACTGACAGGTTCATCATCTTTTCCTCAAACACCTTGCCGTATTTCAGAAGTTTATTATCCCAGGCGCTCATGTGGAAACCCATTGCCTGCTTCTCCAGGGTTTCCCTGTAGTCCGCGAAGAGCTGTATCATCCTGTCCATTATAACCCTGTGGTCCTTCCTGGTCTTCCCGTTCACGAGCTGTTTCAACCGGCTCAGCGAACCGAACGGTTCGATTGATTTATTCCTTAAATAAAACTGCCCTTCCGTAATATATCCGGTATTGTCGGGTATCGGATGCGTCACGTCGTCGCCCGGCATGGTAGTCACGGCCAGGGTCGTTATGGAACCCGCCGTATCAAAATCAACGGCCTTTTCATAGCGGCGCGCGAGCTGGCTGTAAAGGTCTCCGGGGTAGCCTCTGTTGGAAGGTATCTGCTCCATTGTAATGGCTATCTCCTTTAAAGCGTCGCAGAAATTTGTCATGTCGGTCAGCAGCACCAATACGCGCTTGCCATTCAACGCGAATTGCTCGGCGCAGGCCAGGCTCAGGTCAGGGACCAGCAGGCATTCGACGGTCGGGTCCGAGGCGGTATGGACAAAAAATATCGACCTGGACAAAGAACCATGCCTCTCCAGCGTGTCCCTGAAAAATAAATAATCGTCATATTTTAAACCCATGCCCCCGAGGATTATTATATCGACCTCCGCCTGCATCGCTATGCGCGCCAATAGTTCGTTATACGGCTCTCCCGGTACGGAAAATATCGGGAGTTTCTGCGACTCAACCAAAGAATTGAATATATCTATCATGGGGATACCGGTGCGTATCATCTTTTCGGGTATGATCCTCTTGGCCGGGTTAACTGACGGGCCCGCTATCTCTATCATATTTTCCTCGAGCGCGGGGCCGTTATCCCTCGGAAGGCCCGCGCCGTTAAACAAGCGGCCCAGGAGATTTTCCGTGAACGAGACCTTCATGGCATGGCCTAAAAACCTGACCTTATCGCCTGTTGATATGCCGCGGCTTCCGGCAAACACCTGCAGGTAGACCTTCTCGCCATCTATCCTTATGACCTGGGCAAGGGATTTTCCGGCCCTTGATGTGATCTCAGCCAGGTCGTTATACCCTATATCCCTGGCCTCGACGGTGATGACGTTTCCCGCTATCTGCGTGATGCGGTTGTATATCTTATGCATTTTTTATCTCTTTCTCTTTCTGATAAAATTCCTTTTCCTGCCATTTCATGGAATTCCATTCGATAAACCTCTGCCTCAGGCCCTGGAAAAATTTCCTGGCGCTGTCCTTTGTGTCAAAGTTAAATTCCTTTTCTGTTATCTCATGGATGACGTGAAATACGTATTTCTGCCTGTCCGCCATGGTGGCCGCGTCCACCTGATCAAAGGCATTCTGCTGCAGGTAAACCGCGTCCAGAAATTCCGCCTTCAGATACACTATGAAATCAGCGAGGGAGGTGCCTTCCTCCCCGACAACCTTCATCATCTGGCTTACCTCATTGCCTTTCTTCAGAACAGCCTGGGCTTTTTTTATCTCCGCCTCATCTATAAAACTCTTATATTTACTCCAGCTGTCCAATGGATCTATGGCAGGATATTTCCTGGCGTTTGAGCGGTCACGCGAAAGACCATGGAACGCGCCGACCACTTTAAGCGTCGCCTGCGTGACCGGCTCCTCAAAATTTCCTCCGGCCGGGCTTATGGTGCCGCCTATGGTCACGGAACCAATCGAACCGTCATTCAATTTCACGAGGCCGGCCCTTTCGTAAAACGACGCTATCCTATTTTCAAGATACGCGGGAAAGGCCTCTTCCCCAGGGATTTCTTCCAGGCGGCCTGACATCTCGCGCATTGCCTGCGCCCATCGCGAAGTGGAATCAGCCAGTAAAAGCACGTTCAGACCCATCTGCCTGTAATATTCGGCGATGGTCACCGCGGTATACACGCTGGACTCTCGCGCGGCCACCGGCATCGAACTGGTATTGCATATTATAACGGTACGTTCTATCAGGGGCCTGCTCGTCCTGGGATCCATTAATTCCGGAAAGGTCCTCAAGGTCTCAACAACCTCCCCCGCCCTTTCCCCGCACGCGGCTATCACTACGATATCTATCTCAGCGTGTTTGCTTATGAGCTGCTGAAGGACTGTCTTGCCTGAACCAAAAGGACCCGGGATGCAATAAGTCCCGCCCAAGGCCACCGGCATCAGAGTATCGATGATCCGTATCTTTGTTATGAGCGGCTTAGAGGGCTTTAACTTCTCGGCGTAACTCGTGATCGGTATCTTCACGGGCCAGGTCTGACGCATGGTCACGCCGTGGATATTGCCCTGCTCATCTTTCAGATCCGCGACAACATGCCTGATATCACACTTGCATTCCCCGGATATCTTTTCCACTGTCAGCGCCCCCTTTAAGACAAAAGGCGCCATGATGTAATGCTTGAAAATTCCTTCCGGCACGAAACCAAGCTTGTCTCCGGATTTTACCCTGTCCCCTTTTTTGACGATCGGCGTAAACTGCCACTCTGATTTATCGGATAACGCCTCCAGGTACAGACCCCTTTTCAGGAAAAACCCGCTTTTCTCGGCAAGCTGGGGCAGCGGGTTCTGAAGCCCGTCGAATATCTGGCCCAACAACCCCGGCCCTAATTCCACGGACAAGAGCTCTCCTGTCAACTGCACCTTATCACCTATCTTCACGCCTTTCGTGTCCTCATAAACCTGCATCTCAGCCCTGTTGCCTGAGACGCGTATCACCTCGGATTTCAGGCGTTCGTCGCCATGAACAAGATACGCGACCTCATTCTGTATGACGTAATCGGAAAACTCCACAATCGCCATGTTTCCGTTAATGCCGACTAACTTCGCCTCTCTCAACACGCTCATCTATTCTCCGTTCCCAATAAATATTCCAGGACATCCATGCCTGTCCCTGAATTAATCCTGTTCCAGCGCTCCAGGATCTTTAGTTTCAAACCGTAAACCGCCAGATAATCCATGTCAAAATAATGGCCTATCGCGAGCTCGTCCAGCTTTTCCCATCTGACCTTATCCAGATAAAACTCGGCGTCCAAAGGCGAATCCTGGTTCATCGCCCAATGGATGAAAGGCGCGATAAAAGGATCCGGATAGCCTTCGCCTTTAATGTAACGCGCGGGGTCTTTTTGCTTTTTAACAGCCCTGTTTCTCGCGAGTTCATTTCTCAGGGATCTATCAAATCTGTTCCATTTCTTTATCGCGCCGGATTTATCTTCCAATCCCTTTTCTATGGCCTCCATGTCAGAGGCCGGGATTCTGGTCCGGCACGCTTCCAAAAAATCATCATACGAAAAGGGCGGCTTCGTCCCGAATTGCAGCATGGGCAAGCTCGCTATTAAATAATAATAACTCATTTTATCAGGTCCGTGAGTTCCTGGTTGAGATACAGGCAGAGCGTCTCTTTCAATCCCTCGTCCGTAAAATCAAAATATGACTTGCCCTTGTCAAAGCTTATGTAAAACCCGGCTCCGACGCCGGAAGACGGCTTGAATTCCACGCCCTCTTTTACTTTTTCTTTCAATCTCGACATGAAGCCGTGTCTTATCTTCTCAAGGTCTTCTTTTTTCAAAATTACCCTTATATCAGAGGTCTCCCCGTTTTTATCGGAATATTTCAGTATCAGGTCATGCAGTATCCCGGCCGTTTCCTCTGTGGACAACGTCCTGTTCGTCTCGCCGCCGACAACCTTATTCAGAATCTTCCTGATCTCATCCCTCAAAGAAAGCAGCAAATCCCGCGACGCCTGCTTTATGGCGAGATCTCCGTTTAATTTGGCCTTTTCCGCCTTGATAGACGCCTCTTCAAGTATCTTCTCGGCCTTTTTCCTCGCGTCCTCCATTATCTTCTCAGCCTCGGCCTTCGCCTTTCCCTCTATGGCCCTCGCGCTCTCCTCGGCCTTCCGCACGCCTTCCATGTTTATTTTCTCAAGAAGCCCTTTTAAATTCTCTCCCATGACACATTCCCCCTCACGCTAAGTTGACAAAAGGAGTATTACTCGAGTGTCAACTTAGACATTATACTGACTCTCTATATAGCCTCTCGGCTTCCTGCGGGTTCTTCACCACCACCACGGGGCAGGGAGACTCCCTCAGAATCCTCTCCGCGTCATTGGACGCCACTTCCTGCCATGACAATACTTCTTTTAAATCACCCATGACCAGCAGATCCGCGGCTATCTCCCTTGCCTTATTTATGACCTCGTCATGGACCCCGCCCTTCAGGACCAGACCCTCAAACTCTATCTTTTTATTCTCAGCCAGGGCCTTGACCCTTTCTATGAAAAACCTGCCCTGCTGTTCCAGGTCGATCTCGTATTCCCTGGCCTCTATCTCCACGAAGACGCGGCTGCGCAATAACTCCTGCAGGGACTTTTCGTCAATCACGTAGACCGCGGTCAGCTTCGCCTGGAGCAATCTTGCCAGATAAATGGCGTATTTCGCCGTGAGCAGGGATTTCGGGCCGTCCGCGACGGCCACAATTATATTCTTTATCATTTGCTCATCCTCTCCTTTATGAGTTTCAGCATTGAAAACGCCTCTCTTGATTCCTCGTCCAGGCGGTCACTTATGTACTTGACGCTGTCTCTGTAATAAGGGAGATATATCTTTTCCAGCGCGTTCACCTTCCTGATCGTCTTCTGCACCTCTTTGGCGATCCTTATGAACGCGATCTTTTTTTCCGCCAGCTGGCCCAACAGCCTCAATACATCCTTGAACGCCAGCATGGCCTCGTCCGCGTAAAAACTAACCCCGTAGGGGCTGTAATACGGGGGGTTTTCCGCGATCTTCAGGTCAACTACCGGTATGTTGACGGCCATGACCCTCCTGTGCGATATCGAAAAACTCGTCTTTATATCCACGGAAAAACAAAGTTCCTCCACGCGCCTCCTGCCCATCACGACGACCGTCTTATCCAATAAACGATACGCCTTTCCCAGCGCCTCGTCAACGTCTCTCTGAAGCTTGTCCACGATATGTATGATCGCGGTGAGCTCTTTTAAAAGTATCTTTCTTTTCTCGTCCAGGAGCGCGTGGCCTTCCCTGGTCAGGGACAGGGATTTCCTGGTCCTCAAAAGATTTGTCTTGGTGGCGGCTATATTTATGTTCATCTTTTTCTGTAAAATTTATTAAGGTGCTCTTCTTTTATCCTGACAAGCTCATCCTTGGGCAGGACAGAGATCACGTCCCATCCAAGGTCAAGGCCTTCTTCCAGTGTCCGGCGCTCATGGTACGACTGACTTAGGAATCTTTTTTCAAATTCTTCCCCGAATTTCAGGTAAAGTTTGTCCAGCTCGGAAAGCTCTTCCTCCCCTATTATAGACGCCAGTGCCCTCGCGTCCTTCACGCGGGCGTAACAGGAGAATAACTGCGAGGCCAGGTACGGGTGGTCGTCCCGGGTCATGCCCGCGCCGATATTATCTTTCATCAAACGGGATAATGACGGCAGGCCGGCTATGGGCGGATAGATCCCCCTCGAATACATCTCCCTCTCAAGCACTATCTGACCCTCGGTGATATATCCCGTCAAATCGGGTATGGGATGCGTTATGTCGTCATTAGGCATCGTGAGGATGGGGAGCTGAGTTATGGAGCCGTTTACCCCTTTTATCATCCCCGCCCTTTCATATAAGCTCGCCAGGTCGCTGTATAAATACCCGGGATACCCTTTTCTCGCCGGTATTTCCCCCCGTATGGTCGAAACCTCCCTCAACGCCTCGCAGTAATTGGCCATGTCCGTCATTATCACCAGGACGTGCATGTTTTTCTTGAACGCCAGGTATTCAGCGCAGCTCAATGCGATGCGCGGGGTCAGTATCCTTCCTATGGAAGGGCTGTCGGCCAGGCTCAGGAATATCGCCACCCTTTCCAGGACGCCGGATTCCTCGAACGACTTCGTGAAAAATCTCGCGGTATCATATTTCACGCCCATGGCCACGAATATCACGCAGAAACTTTCGCCCTTTACCTGCGCCTGCCTCGCGATCTGAGTGCCTATGAGGTCATGCGGAAGGCCGCTCCCTGAAAATATCGGGAGTTTCTGGCCCCTGACAAGCGTATTCATCACGTCTATCGAGGAGATACCGGTCTCTATTATATTTTTTGGATAATCCCTCGCGGTTGGATTGATGGAAAGCCCGTTCACATTAACCATCTCTTCATACAAAGGCCTGGGCATGCCGTC
>JBAZOA010000009.1:0-28986 GCA_041648935.1 Candidatus Omnitrophota bacterium
ATCCGCAGGTTCAGCCTGCCTTTTAATTTCTTCAGGCTATTGCATTCGAAACACAAACCGCCGTAACCTATGTCCCTGGGTATAAGACCGAGGTGCGTGTTTGTCTCGGGTGATTCAATCTTTATGTAAAGATTTTTTTCCTTCAAAGGCAGGAGGTTGTGACGCCACCATTTTCTTTTTTCCCTGCCGGGATAGGCCCTTATTTCATGATTCCGCAGGCTGTCCATGAATCTCCTCCACTCGGCGGGCCTGAACCACATTATATAAACACCTATCAATAAACTCGCCAATATCCATTTTATATCGATGGGCCCGGCGCTTCGCGGCGATGTCTTCTCAAAACTCGCCAGGAGCGCGGCTATCGCCTTGTCTTTAGAACCCGCGTCGCTTACTTTGACGACGCTGGATATCTCTACCTGCCTGGGGCCCGACTTAAGATCCTGGGCCTTGAAATCAATGAAGATCCTATCATTGAAATTCCAGATTTTATAAGGGGTTTTCTGATTAAGCCAGAACGTCAGGAATTTTACGCGTTTTTGCTCACGGGGTTCTGCGGCGGGATAATAACTTATCGATATGTTTTTTATTATGCCCTGATCAAACTCCGCCCTGTCTATCAATTGGCCGAAGACATCCTGTGTCTTGAATTTTATGATAAGCCGCGGCGGGTTATCCAGCCACCTGGACTCATATTTAACCGCGTCGGAGGTGGCGATGGAGATCCTGGTGATCTTGTCGCTCGGCTCCATGGCCATGGAACTCTGGATAAAACCGAAAACGCACATAAATATTATGACTATTTTCAACTTCATCTCATTCCTCCCTTATAGTACTGAAAAAGCCTACAGCAACTTCGCCAAATCGTTTACCTTCACGTCTATATCTTTATTTTTAGCCTTGCCGCCGGATAAAAGCATGGCCGCGGAGATCTCGCTCTGTACCTTTACCAATTCCGCGTTCGCGATAAAATCCTTGCCCCTGTATATGGAAAGCCGATCCCCGTTCTTCGCGTTATTTACACTGCCCAAGCTGACTATGACAAGATCGTTCTCCTTGTCAACCGCCAGCACCTTTCCCTCCGCCTCCAACATCGAGGTCACGACGATCTTTTCCAGCTCTACCGCCCTTTTCTTCTCTTTGTTCAAGGCGATACGCGTATTCAAAAGCGCCAGCTTCTGGCTCAGTTTTATGTTGGACTGCCTTGAATTTTCCAGTTCTGTCAAAAGGTTGCTGACCACTATATCCTTTTCCCTGATCAAATTAGAGGCCGATTCCAATTGTTTATTAAATCTTGCCTCGGAGGCCTTTTTCGCCTCTATGACTGAGAAAAGATTTCTCTCGGCCGTGACCCTCTTCTCTCTCTCAGAGCTCGCCTGCATGAAAAAACCGATGGTCAGCATAAAAGAAACAACAAAGCCCAATACAATAAACGCCTGAGTCCTTTTCATCCCGGCCTCCTATTTTTCCCGCTATTTCATTCGTGAGAAACAATCCCGAGCATCCCGCTCTTATTTATGCGATGCGAGGGACATAATTATCATTGATATATATTTTACATCAAAGATTTGAATATTCAACAAAATTAAAGGAAATTTTTGCGCGGAAAGGGCGAGGACCTATTTCCGTCTTTTGAAACCTGACTTTTTTCTTCTGCCCGGTTTCCGGTTTTCTCTATTTTTATGCTTGTCGAAAGCGCGATCCGGGATAAAAATCTGTTCTCTGGGTTTATTGTCATGGCTGTCTTTATGCCGGCCGCTGTCCTTGCGTTTCGCGAAACATTCCTTGCAATACACCGGGCGGTCCCCGCTTGGCTTGAAAGGGACTTCGCATTCCTTGCCGCAGTCCGAACAGATCACCCGGGTAAAGCTCCTTTCCCTGAAGTTGTTATCCCTGTCTCCTCTTTCGTGATGCCGAGGGTGTTCAAAGCGCTGGAAAGGTTTTGAAAAATGCTTCTCGTCGGCGGGCCTTCTTGAAGACTGACTGACCAGGATATCTATTTTCTTTTCCAAAAAACCAAGCTTCTCATGCATTCTGTTGATCAGGGCCGCCAAATCACTCTCATCCTCACGCGGGACTGAAAAATTTTTGCGCTTAAGATTTTTTTTCATCTGACTCCTTTTTTTGAACGTTTACGGGCCAGGGGATCCAAGATTTTTTTTCTTAACCTTAGATTTTTTGGGGTGACTTCCAAAAGCTCGTCCGGGCCGAGATATTCTATGGCAAGCTCCAGGGTCATTTCCCTGGGAGGCGTAAGAATGATGGCGTCGTCGGATCCAGCCGCCCTCATATTGGTAAGTTTTTTTGTCTTGACGGGGCTCAGGTCAAGATCTTCCGGCCTGGAATTCTGCCCTATGATCATGCCTTCGTAAACGTCGACGTTCGGGCCTATGAACAACTCGCCCCGTTCCTGCGCGTTATTAAGGCCGTATGACGTGGAAACGCCCGTTTCGGAAGACACCAGAGACCCATGAGTGTTAACAAAAGGAAGGTTTTTGTCCATGGGCTCATATTCATCGAACGCGTGGTTTATGATGGCGGTGCCGCGCGTCTTTGTCATGAACATGGCTTTTAAACCTATGACAGCCCGCGTTGAGATCTCGTATTCGAAATAAACCGCGCCTCTCGCGCCTTGAAACATATTTTTAAGGCGGGCCTTGCGCCGGCCGACCTCCTCTATTACCACGCCCTGATATTCCGAAGGGACGTCAATGGTTAAAAACTCAAAGGGCTCCATGGTAATCCCGTCTTTTTCGATAAATATCGCCTCCGGCTGGGAGACCTGCAGCTCATAACCCTCACGCCTCATGGTTTCTATTAAAATCGCCAGGTGCAATTCCCCCCTTCCGGACACCAAAAACGTGTCAGGGCTCTCTGTTTCCTCCACCCGCAGCGATACGTTCGTCTCGATTTCCTTGAAAAGCCTTTCACGAAGCGCCCTGGATGTAACGTATTTTCCCTCTCTCCCGGCGAAAGGACTTTTATTAACGCCGAACATCATCCGTACAGTCGGTTTTTCTATTTCAGGGGGATCAAGGGGCAAAGGGTGATCGGCGTCGGTTATTGTGTCGCCTATGCCTATCTCCTCGAATCCCGCCACAGCCACTATCTCTCCTGACTCAGCGCTGTCGCGTTCTATCTGCTTGAGGCCTTCATAGCTTAAAATAGCCGTGACCTTACAAGGCTTCTGACTCTTGTCCCTTCGGGCGAGGATAATATTCATGCCCTTTGCTATGGAGCCCGCCGCGATCTTTCCTATGCCCATCTTGCCTTTATAGAAATCCGAAAGAAGCGCCAGCACCAGGATCTGAAGAGGCGCGTCCGGATTTACCTTGGGCCTTGGTATTGTTTCCAGGATGGTGTCCAAAAGAGGCATTATGTTATCCGACGGCTTGCCCTGGTCCAATGTCGCGAAACCTTTTAGCGCGGAGGCGTAAACGATTGGAAAATTCAACTGCTCCTCTGTCGCGTCCAGCTCGCAGAAAAGATCGAACGTGCGATTTATCGCGTAGTCTATCCTGGCGTCGGCCATGTCTATTTTATTAATCACGACTATGGCCTTATGTCCCAGCTCCAGGGCTTTTCTGAGCACGAATCTGGTCTGGGGCATGGGCCCGTCCTTGGCGTCCACCAGAAGCAAGACCCCGTCGACCATTCTTAACGTCCTCTCAACCTCTCCTCCGAAATCAGCGTGCCCTGGCGTGTCCACTATATTGATCTTCGTGTCTTTATAGATAACGCTGGCGTTTTTGGCCTTTATGGTGATCCCGCGCTCCCGCTCCAGATCCATGGAATCCATGATGCACTCACCCATCTCCTCGATGTTGCGGTCTACGTGAGTCTGGCGCAGTATGCTGTCCACGAGCGTGGTCTTCCCATGGTCAACGTGCGCGATAATAGCGATATTTCTTATGTTAGTTTTTTCCGCCATAAATTTCTCTGATTATTCAAGATTGCAGAGTGTCATATGATACTACTTTGACAGAAGATATGCAAGTCTTATATTTATATCAGGATAGATAAATTTATTTATCCCTGCCGGATATTTCTTTGAGCGCGGTGAGAAATTCAACATCAACAACCCCCCCCAATTCCTTTACTTTACGCACATCCATCCAGCTTTCATCGTATTTTCCTGATTTATAATAACTAATAGCCCTGTTTTTATAGACTTTTACATAATCAGGATTGATCTCGATGGCCCGGGTATAGTCAGAGACCGACTGATATAAATCACCTTGCTTGGCGTAGACATCGCCGCGGCTGCTATAGGCCTCGGCGTAACCAGGATTGATTTCGATTGCCTTGTTATAATCATAAATGGCCTGGCTAAAACTGCGTTTATCAAAATAGGCGTCCCCCCGGTTATAATAAGCCTCGGCGAGGTCAGGATTTATCTGGATGGCCTTAGCGCAGTCAGAAACGGCCTGAGACAATTTACCTTGTTTGATGTAGGCCTTCCCGCGGTTACTGTAGGCATCGGCAAGGTCAGGATTTATCTGGATGGCCTTGGTACAGTCAAAAATGGCCTGGGTAAAGTTACGTTGATCAATATAAGCATCTCCGCGGTTACTGTAGGCCTCGGCGAGGTCAGGATTAATATCTATGGCGTCGGTACAATCAGAGATAGCCCGAGATAAATCGCCTTGTTTGATGTAGGCCTTCCCGCGGTTACTGTAGGCATCGGCAAAGTCAGGATTTATCTCAATGGCCTTGGTGAAGTCAGAGATGGCCTGAGATGAGTCGCCTTGCTTGGCGTAAGCGTTCCCCCGGTTATAATAAGCCTCGGCGAGGTCAGGATTTATCTGGATGGCCTTAGCGCAGTCAGAAACGGCCTGAGACAATTTGCCTTGTTTGATGTAGGCCTTCCCGCGGTTACTGTAGGCATCGGCAAGGTCAGGATTTATCTGGATGGCCTTGGTACAGTCAAAAATGGCCTGATATAGGTTGCCTTGTTTGATGTAAACATCCCCCCGGCTACTGTATGCCTCGGCAAAGTCAGGATTTATTTCAATGGCCTTGGTGAAATCAGAGACGGCTCGAAGCAAATCGCCTTGTTTGGCGTAAGCGTTGCCGCGGTTATAATAAGCCTCGGCAAGGCCGGGGTTGATACTTATGGCCTTGGCGCAGTCAGAGATGGCCTGAGACAAATCGCCTTGTTTGATGTAGGCCTTCCCGCGGTTACTGTAGGCATCGGCGAGGTCAGGATTTATTTCAATGGCCTTGGTGAAGTCAGAAACGGCTCGAAGCAAATCGCCTTGTTTGGCGTAAGCGTCCCCCCGGTTATAATAAGCCTCGGCGAGGCCGGGGTTGATACTTATGGCCTTGGCGCAGTCAGAGATGGCCTGAGACAAATCGCCTTGTTTGATGTAGGCCTTCCCGCGGTTACTGTAGGCATCGGCAAGGTCAGGATTTATCTGGATGGCCTTGGTGAAATCAGATATGGCCTGAGACAAATCGCCTTGTTTGATGTAGGCGTTGCCGCGGTTATAATAAGCCTCGGCGTAATTAGGATTGATTCCAATGGCTTCGCTGTATTCTGAGATGGCTTCGTCATATTTGCCTTTCTGAGCATGCTCCATTCCTTTATCCAGGGCTTCTTTTGTGCTCTCCCGGGCAAAAACATCCTTGAAAATCATGAACGATGCCAATAAAATCAGGATATTTATTTTCTTTAAATCTACCCTGCTGATATTCATTATTATTCCCCTTAATTTTCTATTTTGAATATGAGATTATAATAACACCCTCGATGGTAACGGTCAATGGGTGTGAAAAACTAAATCAACAGCCCGTACGAATAGTTTTACTACTAAAATATCTGCCCCTGTTTAACAAAAACCGCAGCGCATCAAAGTCTACTGTGTTTTCTATAGCACTAAATATCCGAATGGTTTCTGTTTCTTCAAGCTCTTCATATCTATATTTATTAAGAACGGTTAATCCTGTTTTTTCTGTAATGTCTTTATTGTCTACGAATTCAAAAAACTCTGGAGAAAATTCTTGACTCTCAAACCATTCCGCATATTCTGTGGTAGTAAAAAAATCTGTTTGACTGCTTCCATCAGGTAAATGAAATTCTATTTCCCTTGTTCTTTCATGCGGATAAGCATCATTCCAAACTCCCTCAAAAAAGCTCATGAAATATTTCCTTCCGGTAATATTATCATGGATAATAATTGCGACATGCATCCCAATCTCAAATTCTTCCATTTTCGGGTGAGATAGTTCTATTAACTCCATTTTTATTCTATCGCCATATAATTTTTCCAGTATATATTGACCGGCTATGGACCCAACGGCGCATCCATAAGGATATTCACTTACGGTTATCTTCCGATCATATATATCAAAACCTACTTTCGCGGTTGCCAACTCTACTATTCTAGGAACGATTGGATTAACTGCTTTTACAAATTTAATTAATTCTTGTTTTAATGTCTTGGGCGATTCAGCTTCTCTCTCATTTGAGGCAAGGGCTTGGCCTTGACGTGGCTGAGAAAAATAAAAAGACGTATTTTTAACAATTGCGTAATTATCCTCAAATCCCTCAAAATGCGTGACATCAATCTTGTCGGTTCCGGAGAAATTTATCCCTTTTTTATACTCAGAAACAACCTCTTCGTTTATTATAAAAATACCCTTTGCCCCCAAGATCTGTCTTGTATCATTAAAATTCTTTAAAGCCACCTCCTGTATGCTCGCTTCTAAGTGGCCTCCGCCAATAAGTATTGCGACTAACTTCTTTCTGTCCATATCAGTGTCTAATGTCTTAAGAAATGATATCATTTTAGAAATAGCTTTCTCTGGAGTTTTATATTGATAATCTATATTATGAATGCCAATCACTTTACCCATGATATGGGCGGCGGCATAATGCCCAGTTTCGGTATTTTTAACAATACAAAAACAGCACGTTGTATTGGGTGCATTTCCTGAAGTAAGCGAATAACGTCTATCCGCCACAACTATGCCGCCTTCGTTAAGATAAATACGCTTATGAACATTATCTATAATATTCGGTGTGCCTGCGGGGCTTACTGATAGAGGCTGGAAATTTATGTAGTGAATTGAGCGGTCTTTTATGGTAGACATGTCTATGGGAATTCTCAAAACAGGACTCGTATAAGAAAAATTAACGCAACTAAAAACTATGAATAAAGTAATGACGATTGTTCTCCGGTTATACGCTTTTCTAAACCTCATCATAATTCACCTAAAAAAATAGCCTCTCCATCTTCAATAAAGGCTATGTTTGTTAAGCTAATTCTATATATAATTATATCATAAAAAATAAAACCTTAAAAGAGCTGCTGTATAATAGGTACAAAAAACAATAAGATTGCGCATTATAAATTTACCTGCGACTTAACAGGACAAAGCTTATCCCTTAAAGCGGGAAATCTATAACTTTTATCCGGGATATCGCTGAGCGATTTCTCCACCACAATCTCTCCGAAACTATTTCCGGAAACTGGAGCTTGGCCCATCTTAACAAATGACAATTGATTCTCAACAGAATTCTGAGGGTTATATATAATCTTTGAACTTAAATCAGAACCCAACTCTATTAAAGGAATGGCCCTTTCTTTGGCTTCTTTTAACAAACTCTTGAAAACCTCTTCCGCAATACCTTGGAGTTTCTCTGGCCTATAAAAAATCCCTGCGACTTTAACCTTTCCCATATCAACTATTATTTCATTATATTCTTGAGGCAATCCGCTATCTAAAACTTCTTTTAGAGTGGAGCGCTTATTGCCGGAAAATTTCTTATCCACGTCTTTAATAATAGCGGCTATGCCGTCTCGCCTCTTGTTAAACCCGCTTTGTACTTCACAGGTATATCGGGCAAGTATGTTTTCATCGGGGACATCGAGAATATACCCTATGCCAAAAACTGCTGCAAGATGATTTTGAGTAATACACGAAACCGATGCTATTTCATATTCTTCGATGCGTCGGTAAGTACTATCTTCTTCATATTTTAATCTCACCATTGTTTTAATCAAAAACAAAAAATGATTGGGATCAAAATTCAGAGGATCCGTACGAGAAATTTCTTTCGTGCTATTTAAAACAGCTTCTGTTCTCTCTTTAGATAAACCGACTGGAATTCTTAATATGGAACTTTTGTCAGGAACACAGAATACTAGATTCTGATATAGAAAGATAATTACTAAAATTAAACTAAAAACTTTTTTAAACCTCGCCATGAGTCCACCTAAAAAATAACCTTTCTTTTTTATATAATAGGAATCTCTAAGTTGACAAAAGGAGCAATACTCCTTTTGTCAACTTACGCTAAAGTTATTTAAAAAGTCCTTCCTATCTGTAGACACAAAAAGACCATCTTTCTATAAACTAGTATTTGGAATGGGCCGTAAGGCTCCTCTTTTGGCTGGTTTTTCAAATACTAAAATATCGTCATGATACTTAGCGGGAATACCCATATACACAAAACCATGTTGTTTAAATTTTTCTATTACCTCTTTTCTTCTCTCGGACTCTAACACGTAATAGATATGATAACTGCCTGGTTTAGAAACCCTCCAAATCTCTTGCGCGATAAAATCTATGTCTTGTGAAAAATGTGTTACCGCGCTCCAAAATAAACTGGAGTCTATTGTGATATCAAATACGCTATTGGCAAAAGGCGTATTTTTAGCATCTGCATAATATATATTCTTATCCGGATCCACATATTTCGTGGCTATCTCAACCCCGAAAACATTAGCCCCTTCATTTCTAAGATAATCCATCAATGTACCAGAGCCGCATCCTGGGTTAAGGATTAGTTTATCTTGTAAATATCCTTTATAGAAACGCTTTTCTAAATATTCTTTTATAATTTTAACTAACGAACCATTAATACGGATGGAGCTTGTTAATTCCTCTTCCGCCATCATCTCCACTGCACGGCTGAGAAACGCCAGCTTGATGTCTTCTATGTTTTGCATGACAGGCCTTTTCCTTTCTGGTTCTTGAAAAATAAGAGCTGTCTTTCTTGACGCGTTCCTTAAGATTTCTGGGTGGTTTTTGATTTCCGACAATAAAACATAAAGGAGATTATCTTGTTTAGAAAACTTTGGACTTTTTCTACTCTTAGCCAAGGCTCTCTTTTCTAAATCCTTATAGAATTCTTTATGATTTTTCTTTATCCAAGACAAGACTTTTGCTAACAATGACTTATCTATTTTACCAAATACCCTGAAACCATTAAACTCTTCTATGAGTTTATTAACTTGTAGGCTCTGTCCGGAGGCCAGATAATTTTCTGAAGATATGCGATTAGCTCTTATAACACTACCTAGATTTCGCTGTAACGGCTTCCTATAAATTCCTGGCTGGACTTCTACAAGCTTTCCTGATTGAACGTATATTGAAATCGCGTCATAAAATACTCTTCTATGTTTATTATCATAGTAATTACTATTATCTACAAAGAAATATCCGCCTGTAGATAATTTTTTAAACACACCCCCTAAAACAGACTTGAGTTCGTCTTCTTTAACATATGCACCTAAAAAACCATTTGCAACTATAATATCTGGTTCTTCTTCTAATCTGACAATATTTCTGATATCTCCTCTTTGCAGCTCAACAAGATTTGTAAACTCAGGCCTAAACGCTAAAATCCTCTCTCCTAAAAGCTCCTGAAATATATCGTGAAAATATTTCTCCGCGTCTGGCTTAAAATCTTCCGGGATATCTTTATATCTAATGTAATCTAATATGCCGATATTTTGTTCCTCCATGTCCAAACCAATTATTTCAAACTTATGATCATGAAAAACTCTATTTAACATCAACGCTATGCTATAAGCCTCTCCCCCGCCCGCTGATCCATAATCATATATCTTAAGAGGCCTATTTTGATAAATACTCTTCAGTTCCCTTGCCGCGTCGACTATTTTATTCAACTGCTCATGATACACAAACCAGGAGGATGAGGCTTTATGATTTGTTAACTTGTCTAACAAAGATATGGCGTATTGAGAACGCCAGCTATCACCAAACATCATGATCGGTATTGCTATTGAAACAAAGAAATCGTTAGGAGACTCGCCTTTTGCTAAACTTTGTATCTCCTTTAAAGATAAATCTAGACGACGATAGGCACCCAACACCACCGGCAACGCCCTAAAATATATTAAGACATCCTCATCTTTCCATGTCAAATCTTTTAACGGTCTTGGCGTAGAAGTAACATTTTTATTTGAGGCGAGTGATTCTTTTTTTGGTATTTCTTTCCACCCAGCTTTGCCTGTGGAGGGAGTAAATTTTGGTTCTTGATTGGTAAGAGCTTGACCTGACTTAGAAGCTGTCATAATATAACTTATTGATCTAACTACAGGCATTGGACCATTACTATACAGTTTGGTTCTATCTAAAACCTTAATGTTCTTAAAACCTACCTTTTTAAGTTCCTCAGACCATTCGCCCTCATCCCATCCAGTGCCTACCACATTGAGTCTAGGATGGCTAAGACCATGCATCTCTACAAATTTAATCCTTCCTTTTGGTTTCAAAACTCGCAATATTTCTGCCAATGCTATTCTTCTCAGTTCTTCTGGCTGCCTTTCAAACATAAGATTAATAAAAACCATGTCAAAGGAGTTATCGCCAAATGGTAATTGAAAAGCACTGCCTTGTTTAAAGATTATATTTTTCAAATTTCTTTTATCTGCTTCTTTTTCAGCTAAACTTAACATAACATTTGAAACATCTAGGCAATTAACCTCTCTAGCCCCTCTTTCAGCTATTAAAATCCCTGGTATGCCTGGGCCTGTTCCAACATCAAGAATAACCTTATCTTTTACCTCGCCAGAAGATGCATACCCTTGCTCCTCCAAATAATCTATATATGAAGAACTCCATACTCCATCACCATAAACTTCATCGCTATATTCTGAAGATTCGTTTTGAGAAAACCAGTCGCCATAAGCTAACCAACATATTTTTTCAAAATCTTTATCTTTAACTTGTCCTGGCACATATAAAACTATCTCATTTTTAGTTCTACTATATTCATATTTCAGTATATTTTCACTACTTAAAAATCTGACTTTAGGCAAAGGTGAATAACCTTTCAGCTTTCCATTCTCATATCTTTGCTTGAGTATACCAAGGTGGACTTCCATCTTTCTTACAACTTCTGAGTGTATCCTATCTAACAATTCCAGATTATTGAATTTAAGAGGAACCCTAAGCAAAGAAGATCGGGGCGTACAATAAACAACATCTACGCACAACACCCCTATTATCATAAATATTACTGCTATATTACTTATTTTATGTATCTTTCTCATTCTACTTCGCCCTTCAATATCCTAAAGCCCTGGCATGGGCTTCGTAGGAATTTCCTATACTTAATCTCTTTAAAAAGTATTCATTATCAATAGACACAAAAAGACCATGTTTCCATGGCCTTAATATTATATACGACTCCTAATTTTGAAATATATTATACTAAATTACAGACGATATGTCAATAGAAATCTCCTGATCCAAATAGGGTGCAGTTTCTAGATTAAAAAACTGTATCCTTCCAAAATAGTTTCTGCAAAAAAATTAGCTATGGGATCAAATCTATGTATATCCCCCATCTGCAGAACACTATAATAACGTTCTCTATCTTTATTCTGTATCACACAAGGAGCGAAGCCTTTTGATAATAACTGAATTATGGAAATAAGCCTTCCTACCCTGCCATTCCCATCGCTAAAAGGATGCATATCTTCAAATTCATAATGATTAATAGCGACTTTCTTTATTATGTCACCTTCGTATTTATTAACATCCAAAATAAATTCTCTAAATAAACGCGGGACAAACTGATAATGCGGCAACTTCCTTTGAACCCCTTTTATGCCTACGTTAACCTTTCTCAGGCAACCTGCGTCTTTACTCAGTCCATGCATGACCATTTTATGTAACGAAAATATAAAATCTTCGTCTATTTTAAAATTCTTGGCTGCTTTTGAAAAAACAAACTCCAAGGCTATTTTATGATTTATCGCCTCCTGCTGCTCCTTCTGGCTTTTATTAGATAAAACATCTCCTTTTATAATTACTCGTTCCGTATCATCCTCTGTCAGGGTACTGCCTTCAATCGCATCTGAATTATAAGTCAAGCTTACTGAAAATTTATTACATATAACAGGAACTTCTCTTATAATCCTTATGGGATCTTTATATCTTTTTCTTAACCCATCAACTAACAAGGCTATATTTGCTTTTTCTATAAATAAGCTGTAAAGCTTTCGCTTATGAGCAGAGTACGGCGTCCTCTTTTCATTGACCCATCTGTTTACGGTCTTATAGTCGACCTCTAAAGCCCTGGCTATGTCTGCTTGAGACATGCTAGACATCTTAATTATATGTTCAAGCTGTTCTTGTACAGAAAATATACCATTTCTCATCTTTAATCTCCTTTTAAAATATACCATATGGTATAGTAGATGTCAAGCGTTTTCTACGATCAAATTATGACTGCTGATTCCTTTTTGGGCATGATTTGGACACCGAGGTGTGTAGAATTTATTTATAGAGTTGTAACTAACTATAAAATAATGGGTTGGGGAATGTAGAAAAACACTGGCGGAGGAGGTAGGATTCGAACCCACGAGGCCCTTACGAGCCTAACCGCTTTCAAGGCGGTCCCATTCAACCGCTCTGGCACTCCTCCGAATTTTACTTCGTAAAATTCGTCCCGAGTCCGCCAAAGTTCTGTGGTGGACGAGGGACATTATATATCAACGCAAATCCTTTAAGCCCATTATCAATTCGTCTCTTCTCTCAGCGTAACTTACCGCGGCCTCTTTTGTAATCTTGTCCTGCTTGTATAAATTCACGAGCGCCTGGTCAAACGTCTGCATGTTGTATAAATTGCCGTCTTTTATATAATACTCTATCTCATTGATCTTGCCTTCCCTGATCAATTCAACTATGGTAGGCGTCGGCACTAAAACTTCGCACGCTGGGATACGGCCGCTTCCGTCTTTTAATGGCACCAGCCTTAATGATAAAACACCCTTCAGCAATAAAGATAACTGTATCCGTATCTCCTGATGCTGATGGGGCTGAAAGAAATTAACCATCCTCTCTATGCTGTGGCTGGTATTGATCGTGTGCAGGTTCGCTATCACGAGCTGGCCTGTCTCGGCGGCTATCATGGCCGTAGACATGACGTCGGCCGAGCGTATGTCTCCTATGAAAATAATGTCCGGGCTCTGCAGCATTATATATTCAAGCGCCTTTTGAAAACTCTCGGTATCTATCCGCACCTCTCTTTGACTGACGATAGATTTCTTGTCCTCGAACATGAATTCTATCGGATCCTCGAGCGTCAATATATGTTTTGCCAGATTTTTATTTATGTGTTCCAGCATGCTGGCCACCGTGGTGGATTTACCGCTTCCCGTGGTCCCTGTTATTAAAATAAGCCCTCGTTTTTCATTGCACCAGCTTTCCATAACCTTTGCCGGCAGGTTTAATCCGTTAAAATCCGGTATCGCGGTATTTACGGCGCGTACGACTATTACAGGCGAACCCCTTTCCATGAAAAAACTAGCCCTGAAACGTCTCCCTTCCATGCTAAACGCGAAAACCGTCTCATTCTGACCTTTAGTAACCTGTTTCTGGGCGCTGGCCATTATCTCGCGAACTATTTCGTCCATGTCTTTTTCAGACACGGAATCACCTTCTTTCACGAGTTCGCTATTGATCCTCATGCAGACAGGGCTGTGCGCCTTGAGGATAATATCGGACGCCTTCTTTTTAACCATTGATGTTAAAATTTTTGATAACTCCATATTGACTCCTTATTAGATTCTTGGCGGAGAGGCAGGGATTCGAACCCTGGGTACCTTTCGGTACACACGCTCTCCAGGCGTGCGCGCTAAACCGGGCTACGCGACCTCTCCGGATAAGAAACAAACTGTTATATTTCAGACCTTTTATATAATAAAATTTTATTCTTGTTTTTTAAATTACTGGTTCCGACTTCCAGCATATATTTGTTTATCGAATCAAGTCCATAAACAGATACATGCCTCTTTTTATCACTCTTTGCCTTAATCCCCACTGATAAAAACATTTGTTCTGCGGAGTTCAAAAGGGGCAAAGAATGATTGGTAAAACACAACCCTATATTTTTATATTCAATCCCTTTTGTTGTGTGCTGATGGAAATAAATACCTCCATCCGTGTCCACAAGACCTCTTAGACACCCCTTTATAAAATTGTCTTTTTTAAATATCCAGATAGGAACATCTACTTGATTCACTATCTTATTACCTATCTTCAAGCCACATTCTATCAAAAAATCTACAATGTTTCTACTATATATTAATATTTCTATGGTATTTTTAGCCCTATATTTCAAAGAAGGCTGCAAATCAAAAAGCTTAACTACGCTCTTATAAACAAAACGGCTATATTCTCGATCTGTTTTACTATTTAAAGTTATCTTTGCCTGGTTGACATTAAGATTTCCATCGCCTAACATAATGCCTATAAATTCTGCTAACAATTCTGACTTTTTAGGATATTTTATTTTCTTTCTTATCTTAAAACCTGATCTGCGCGCAGAGTAAACATTCTTTTTAAATTTAGCTATGGTAACTAACCCCCCTTTCCTTCTGCCTTCTTCTGTTCCGGGGTTACCATATAATTTATTTCTTTTTATGGCACCGATCCTTGCGCCATTTTTCACATACCAATATCTAGGCAAAATATCTATTGCGGGACAAGATAGATTAGCGGCCTTTGCCAACATTACTGCTGCGTCATAATCCATCTGATACTCACCTCTGCGCCAATCGTACAAAGTCCTCTTGTCTACATTGCACAGCTTTGCAACATAACCAAGAGACTTCCCAATGCGACTTATGGATTTTTTTAAAAAATCGGCCTGACCATTATCTCGAAAATAAGCTTTGTTTTTTATAATCTGCTCCGCCATATTTCCTATTATACCGTGTAAACAAAATTTTTCAATTTAAGACCATTGCTTTCTCTAGCTGTGCTGAAAAAATTATAAGAATAGCTGCTTCCAGATGGAAAAGTAAAAGGATTTTGACTTTTCGTAGGTTCTGACTATGAATTCGACAAAGGACGCCTCGGTGAACAATACGCTTATTATCAAAAACACGATTATCAGATTAACGATATAAATAAAAGATATCGACGACAAATACCCTGTCTTCACGAGATCCGACTGCTTGCCTCTGATAGACTCGGATGTATACGTCAGATGGAACATCAGCGTGAACCCGATCAGGAATATAAAAAGATCCAGATGTTTTGAAACGTCCATGTACAAAGACAGGATAAAATACACAAGCGCCAACACCACCGTGTATATCGGAACGAGATACGGGGCGAGCATCACGAAAAAATTAGGCGTCGTGGTCTTCACGCTGCCTTCTTTGCTTGATACCTTCATCTCCTTTGCCTTGCCGCCTGAAAAGACCGTAGCCAGGACATGCATGACCTCATGACCCAGGACGTACAGAAAATCCAGCTTGAAAAGCAATAGGTGCGTCAGAGAATATATAAGCGCGCCCAATATGAAATACAGGCCGGAATCCGAAACCGTCTTTATCGCGAGTATGCCGCTATAAAAACTTATCGTGACTATCACGCAGACAGGTATGAGCAATATACTGATGATAAAACGCAATATTCTCATAATTTTACTCCTTTGTGATTTTTTCTTTCCCGCCCATGTAAGGCCTGAGGACTCCCGGTATCGTGACGGTGCCGTCTTTTTCCTGATAATTCTCCAGTATCGCGATCACTGTCCGCGCCATGGCTATGCCCGAGCCGTTCAAAGTATGCAAATATTCCGTCTTTTTATCATTTCCGCGGTATTTTATGTTAGCCCTTCTCGCCTGAAAATCCGTAAAATTGCTGCAGCTTGAAACCTCCAGATTTTTCTCAACCCCGGGGGCCCATGCCTCTATGTCATAGCATTTGCTGGCTGAAAAACTTATATCCCCTGTCGCGAGCATCAATACCCTGTAAGGCAGGCCTAATTTTTGCAAAACCTCCTCCGCGTTACCCAGCAACTTTTCCAGTTCATCAAAAGACGTTTCCGGCTTGACGAATTTAACCAGCTCTACCTTGTCAAACTGATGAACCCTTGTAAGGCCTTTCGTATCCTTACCGTAAGAACCCGCCTCGCGCCTGAAACAAGCTGTATAAGCGGTATAATAAACGGGAAGCTGCGATTCATCCAAGACCTCATCCCTATGTATATTTGTAACAGGCACCTCTGCCGTGGGTATTAAAAACAGATCCTCATCTTTCATCTTATACATGTCCTCCTCAAGCTTTGGGAGCTGGCCCGTGCCGGTCATGCTTGCCCTGTTTACAAGAAAAGGAGGGAATATCTCTTTATAGCCGTGATTCCTGGTATGCAGGTCCAGCATGAAATTGATAAGCGCCCTTTCAAGCTGGGCGCCTAACCCCTTAAAAAGGCAGAACCCAGCCCCTGAAATCTTGGACGACCTAGGAAAATCCAATATATCCAAACTTTCTCCTAACTCTATATGTGTCCTAGGCTTAAAATCGAATTTTCTTGGTTCTCCCCATGATTTAACTACCTTATTCGCTTCAGGACTGCCTATTGGTATTGAATTATGGGGTATATTTGGGATATTAAGTAATAAAATGCTTAATTTTTGGTCTATTTCCCCCACTTTTATGTCTAAATCTCCTATTTTTTGGGAAACAGCCTTCATTTTATCTATTGTGGCTTGATCAGGCCTGCCCTTCTTGGAAACAGCGTTTCTCTCTGCTTTAAGAGTCTCTGCCTCTACCAATATCCTGCGCCTGTCGGCATCGAACGCCAGCATTTCTTCTATATCAAGCTTGAGTCCTCTGTTTTTTATAGATTGTCTTACCAGATCCGGATTTTCCCTTATAAATTTTAAATCTAACATATGACTCCCAATTTTTGTTCAGCCCTTTATCACTCCCAAAGGCCTCATCCTTGCCACTTTTTTTGAAAGACCCGCTCCATCAACTACGTCCACGACCTCGCTCGCGTCTTTATACGCCTCCGGCGCCTCCTCAGCCAAAGTAGAACGCGTCTTGGCCCTAATTATTATACCACTTTTTTCAAAAAGTTCCCTATCAATATTTCTCCCTTTGCATTTTTGTATGGCCCCTGACCGCGACAATCTCCTGCCCGCGCCGTGGCAGGCTGAACCAAAGGTTTCTTTCATGGCCCCATCCAATCCGCTGAGGACATAGGAATATCTCCCCATGTCTCCGGGGATTATCACCGGCTGGCCCGGGAAAGCCCGGGTAGCGCCTTTTCTGTGAACGCATAACATTTTCTCGATACCATTTACCGCGTGGCGTTCCATTTTCGCGATATTGTGGGCGACATCATATACCAGCCTCAGTCCCAGGCCGGCCCAGCTCTTATTAAAAATTTTCTCAAAGACTTCTCTTGTAAGATGCGTCAGGCATTGCCTGTTGTTCCACGCGTAATTGGCGGCGCATCTCATTGCCGACAGGTACTCCCTGCCTTCCTGGGAATTTACTGGCGCGCACGCGAGCTGCCTGTCGGGGACATCTATGCCGTATTTCGCCAGACAACGCGCCATGCCCTTTACGTAATCATCGCATATCTGATAACCTAACCCGCGCGAACCGGAATGTATCATCACCGTGACCTGCCCCTCGAATAAACCCATGTCCCGCGCTATTTTTTCGTCGTACAGGGCGTCCACTGTCTGTATCTCTAAAAAATGATTTCCGGAACCAAGTGTGCCTGATTGGTCATTACCTCTTTTATACGCCCTGCCGGAGATCTTGTCGGGATCGGCCCCTTCCATGGAACCATGGTCTTCCGTATGATCCAAATCCTCATTGACGCCGTAACCTTTTTTCACGGCCCATCCGGCGCCTTTTACGAATATCTCTTTTTCCTCTTTCTCGCTTACCTTTATATCCCCTCCCGAACCAACACCCGAAGGGACGCTATTAAAAAGCGCGTTTACCAAATTCTCCAGCCGCGGTTTCACGTCGCCCAGCTCCAAATCGCTTCTCATGAGGCGGACCCCGCAGTTTATGTCATAACCGACTCCCCCTGGAGACACGACGCCTCCATTTTCGGGATCGGTGGCGGCCACGCCCCCTATCGCGAAACCATAACCCCAATGTATGTCCGGCATGGCCAGGGAATAACCCACGATACCGGGCAAAAAAGCCACGTTAGCTACTTGTTCCGGCGCCTTGTCATTGATTATTTCCTGAATGAGCGGTTCGCTCGCGTACATGAGACCCGGGACCCTCATCCCGGATTTATAAGAACGCGGGATCCGCCAGCGGAAGCTGTCTATCTTTTCCAGTTTATACATCAAAGATGACCTTGCAGGTAAATCCGTGTTCGCTTTCTTCTATGTTAAGGTCGGAAAAGGTGACCGCCTTTATCTCTCTTCGCATAACGTCACGGGACAAGTCTATCCTGCTGGTCGAGGTCTCTGCGGATATCCCGCTGTTGGTCAATTCCAATATCCTGAAGTCTTTGAAGACAATTGATTCCTGATCAAATACGTATAAAAGCTCGCTCAGCCAAAAAACCAGGAGGTCTTCATAGCGGAATATCTCTTTTTTTATCTCTATTTTTCTTGAGGTGATCGCGGCGGGATCTCTTGACTCTGCTTCATGACCGTCTTTATTTTCCCCGAAGATTACGGCAAACATGCCCCTCGCGGCATTTTCAAATAATTCCTTGATAGTCCTGCCGCTTGCCCTGATGCCGATATCGGCTGTATGGCCTATAATCTCATAGGGTTTCATTGGGCTTAACTCTTAACGCATATCTGCGAAGTTCGCGTGGCGACCTTTTGGCGAAGTAAAATGGTGAGCCGCCCGCGACTCGAACGCGGCACAACTACATTAAAAGTGTAGTGCTCTACCAGATGAGCTAGCGGCCCACTAATTTTATCTCTATACTAATTCTTTTTCCTTGTTTACTAAGAGCTCTTCTATCTTCTTGGTGTATTTTTCAGTCAACTTCTGGATTTCATCGTGGGATTTGAATTTCGCGTCTTCTGTTATCTGCTTGGCGCTTTCCATCTTGTCAACCGCCGCCATCCCGTCCCTGCGCACCGTCCTGATGGACACCCTTCCCTGTTCAGCGATCTTATGCAATAACTTCTTGAGCTCTTCTATCCTCTCCTTCGTAAGGGTTGGTATCGATATGCGTATGAGCTTGCCGTCGTTTACGGGATTTATGCCGAGCTCGGATTTTAATATGGCCCTCTCTATGGCGGACACGTTGGACGTATCCCATGGATGGATCGCTATAAGACGCGGCTCGGGCACGGAAATGGCAGCCACCTGTTTCATCGGCATGTGCGTACCGTAACACTCGACCATTATGCCCTCGACAAGCGCCGGGGACGCCCGGCCCGTGCGTATCTCTACAAAATCCCTGGCCGTGGCGTCTACCGCCTTTTTAAGTTTTTCCTCTGTATCATGTGTCAGTTTTTGCAATGGTTCCATGCTGGCCTCCGAATTTTACGCAGTAAAATTCGTCCCGAGCGTCCCTATTTTTACTGCGCCGACGCGAGGGACCCTTTCACAGTTAACACACCACAGTCCCTATCTTCTCCCCCAATAAAACCCTTTTAATGTTGCCTTTTTTTGTCAGGTCAAACACGACGATCGGCAATCTGTTATCCATGCACAGGCTCACGGCGGTGGCATCCATGACCTTCAGACCTTTTTTCAGCACATCTATGTACTTTAACGCCTTGTATCTCTTCGCGGTCTTATCCTTGTGCGGGTCAGCGGAATAAACCCCGTCGACCTTCGTCGCCTTCAAGATCACGTCCGCGTTCATCTCGATGGCCCTTAGGCTCGCCGCCGTATCGGTTGAAAAATAAGGATTGCCCGTCCCGGCGACAAATATGACGACCCGTCCTTTTTCCAGATGCCTTATCGCCTTACGCCTGATATACGACTCGGCCAGCTCCTGCATGTCAATAGCTGTCTGGACGCGGGTAAATACCCCTATCTTCTCAAGCGCGTCCTGCAAAGCGAGCCCGTTTATGACGGTGGCCAGCATGCCCATGTAATCAGCGGTAGTCCTGTCAACGCCCTGGCCCTGGGCCGCGGCGCCCCTGTATATATTGCCTCCGCCTATCACTATCGCTATCTCAACGCCTAATTTCTTAACATCCTGCAATTCCTCCGCTATGGACCTTGTGACAAGAGGGTCTATGCCGTAGCCAAGCCTGCCCTGCAGGACCTCGCCGCTCATCTTCAGCACGACTCTTTTATATACCGCTTTTTGTTTTAACATCCAGCGTCTTCCCCTACCTGAAACCTGACAAACCTGCGTATCAATATATTCTCCCCAATCTTCCCCACGAGGGTGTTGAGGTAATCCTTTATGGTTATCTTGTCATCCTTGATAAAAGGCTGGTCCAGCAAACACGTCTCGGAATAAAACTTTTCCAGCTTGCCGGTGACTATCTTCTCGATGATATTATCAGGTTTTCCCTTGAGCCCATCTTTCAGCATGTCTTTTTCTTTTTCCAGGATGGTCTTTGATACCTCCTCGCGCGACACGTAACTGGGAGACGTCGCGGCAATCTGCATGCACACGTCCTTAACGAAAGTCTGAAAATCCTGATTTCTGGCCACAAAATCCGTCTCGCAGTTGACCTCCAGCAATACCCCTATCTTATTATTCGAATGTATATAAGAGCCTATCGCGCCGTCCTTGGCCGCGCGGCCGGCTTTTTTAAGCGCGACTATCTGGCCCCTCTTTTTCAGGATATCAACGGCTATGTCTAAATTGCCGTTCGACTCCTCCAGCGCCTTCTTGCAGTCCATCATCGGCGCGTTTGTCTTTTCCCTTAACTTTTTAACCAACTCGGAACTTATCGCCATTTTAACACCCAGCCTTTCAATTTATTTTAACGGTTATTTCGCCTGAGGCTTGTACGACTTCTTCTTCGGCGGTTTTACCCTTTTTTCTTCCTTGCCTTTTAATTTTTCTTTTTCTATGACCTCTATCAGCTCCGCCGGCTCTCCCGCCAACTCTCTCGCCTCAGCCGCCTCTTCCTCTTCCCTCTTCTTCGCCTCCTCAGGCGTCTCTTCCTCAAACTGCTTCTTCCCCTCCATGATGCTGTCGGTGATGAGACCCGTGATTAGCTTTATAGACCTCATGGCGTCGTCATTTGCCGGTATGGGATAATCGATCAGGTCAGGGTCCGCGTTAGTGTCTATCATGGCCACTATGGGTATGGACAGTTTCCTGGCCTCTTTAACGGCGATGTCCTCTTTTTTGGCATCCACCACGAATAAGGCCCCGGGCATCTTTTTCATGCTGACTATGCCCTGCAGGTTCTTCTTGAGCTTTTCCATCTCCTTTGTGAGGATGGCCCTTTCCTTCTTTGTAATGGCCTCGAACGTCCCGTCTTTCTGCATCTTCTCTATCTCTTCGAACCTCTTTATGCTGTTTCGTATCGTCTTGAAATTAGTAAGCGTGCCTCCGAGCCACCTGTCTTTTATGTAATACATGCCCGTGCGCTGAGCTGACTCCAGGATAATGTCCTGGGCCTGCCTTTTCGTGCCCACAAAAAGCACCGCCTCGCCCCTGGCCGCGACGCCTTTTACAAAATCCCTGGCCTTGCTTAAGAGATCCACTGTCTTCTCCAGATCTATTATGTAAATATTGCTGCGCTCGCCAAAGATAAACCTCTTCATCTTAGGGTTCCACCTTGATACGTGGTGGCCAAAATGAACTCCCGCTTCCAACAATTGCTTCGCTAATTCCGTGTCCACATTTCCTCCTTGAATTTGCCTAACCTTTTAAATTATCGCCGGTTATATTTAGGTGTAGTATTATATAATAGCTTATATGTATATTTCAAGTTATTTTTTACTTTTAAATTGAAGCTCATAAAGCCTCTTGTAAAGACCCGATTTCTCCAACAATTGTGAGTGAGTGCCTGTTTCCGCTATCCTGCCAGCCTCGAATACAATTATATTGTCCGCGTGCTCCACCGTGGAAAGCCTGTGCGCGATCACGAGGACAGTCCTGTGGGTCATCAGACGGTCTATGGCCGCCTGGACCAGCTTTTCTGACTCTGTATCCAGCTGGCTCGTGGCCTCGTCAAGTATCAGTATGGGGGGATCCTTGAAAAGCGCCCTCGCTATGGCTATGCGCTGCTTTTCCCCGCCCGAAAGCTTCAACCCCCTGTCACCTATGAACGAATCATACCCCTGCCCCAGCCTCATGATAAAATCATGCGCGCTGGCGGCCTTGGCCGCCGCTATCACGTCATTGATGTCCGCGTCCGGCCTGCCAAACGCGATATTATTCCTGATTGAGTCATTAAAAAGTATGGTTTCCTGGCTCACTATCCCTATTTTTTCTCTCAAAGACTTGAGATCAAGATCCCTGATGTCCATACCGTCTATAGTCACGGCGCCCTTGTCAGGGTCATAAAATCTGGGTAACAGGCTTACAAGGCTTGTCTTGCCTGCCCCGCTCAACCCGACTATCGCCAGGACCTGGCCTTTCGAAATCCTGACATTGACGCCATTCAGCACCGGATGCTTCTTGTCATATGAAAAATTTATATCCTTGAATTCTATGGCGTCGTTGAATCCCGCCATCTGGACAGCGCCGGGCTTATCTTTTATCAATATCTCCTTATCTAATATCTTAAAGACCCTCGTAATGGCTGACATGGCCTGCAGGTTTATGCCGTAGACCCTTGAAAGCCGCTTAAATGGCTTTATGATAGATAAAAGCGCGGCTAAGAAGGCTATGAACGCCCCGGCGCTCAGGCGGCCTTCCACCACCTCTTTGCCCCCGAACCACAGCACCATTGCCGTACAGAAAAGACCCACGAATTCGCCCAGGGGGCTTATGATGGCCAGCCGCTTCACCGACTTCAAATTCATCTTGAAATATCTGAGGTTCGCGGAGCTGAATTTATTGAACTGGTGGTCTTCTGCTGAAAATGATTTCACTATGCCTATCCCGTATATGGTCTCATACAGGATGGAATTTATATCGGACATGCTTTCCTGCGTGGATGTGCTGATCTTCCTGAGCCGCTCCCCTATCCTGATCACAGGATAAGTTATCAACGGAAATATGACGGCGGTGACAAGGATAAGCCCCCAGGAAATCGAAAAATAAACCTTTATCCAAATGAGGATCACCAGATAGATTATTATCTGTATCGGCTGAAACAAAAGATCCGTGAGGCCTTCCGTGACTGAATTGACTATCACGCCGACATCAAAAGTAATCCTGGAAACCAGCTCTCCGGTCTTGACGTGCGAATAGAAATCGCTGGACAGCGCGAGAAGCTTCTTGTAAATCGCGCCCCTCACGTCCTTCAATATGGACTGGCCCAGGCGATTCATGAAATACGTCTGAAAGAACAAGAACGCCTCTTTGATGAAAAACATCAGGGAGACGAGTATTATCAGAAAATTCAACAGCCTTGGTTTCGGCATGCTGTTTATCCTGTCCACCGCGGTCATGACAAAATCCGGTATGTGCTGATTCGCGGGCAGGGCTATGGATTTGCCCGTCAGGATATTGTCCACCACGGGTATTATCATGCCCAGGGACACGCCCCCCATGCTGGACGTGATAATCATGCATATAATGGCCAACGCCATCACGGTCATGTGGGGTTTGACGAATTTCAGGAAACGCATGTATTCTTTCATAATTTTTTATTCTATCACTATAATTGACTTTTCGCAAGGTATTTGCTACTATTAGAGATATGAAAAAAATACGCATCGCCGTCATAGGTCTCGGCTCGCTTGGTTCCGTGCATGCCAGGATATTTTCAAAACTGGAAACCGCCTCTTTGAACGCTGTCTGCGACATCGATGAAAACCTGGCCAAGTCCGTTGCCGAAGAACTGAAAATCCCTTATTTCAACAGCTATAACGACCTATTAAATATAGAACTGGATGCCGTAAGCATAGTTACCCCGACTTTTCTGCACCACGATATAGCCAAATTCTTCCTTGAGCGGGGGATCCATGTCTTTATCGAAAAACCCATCACGAACACCCTGAAAGAAGCGTCCAGGCTCATCAAGATAGCTAAAAGTAAAAACCTCATAATGCAGGTCGGCCACGTAGAGCGATTTAACTCGGCGATAGTGGCCACGGAAAAACTCTCCGATAAGCCCAGATTCATAGAATGCGACCGCCTGGGGCCCTTCAAGCCCAGGGTAAAAGACGTGGGTGTGGTCCTGGACCTGATGATACACGACATCGATATAGTGCTCGGCCTCACCAAATCGCGGGTCAAGACAATAGACGCGGTGGGCATGAAGGTGCTCACCAATCACGAGGACATAGCGAACGCCAGGATACGGTTCAAAAACGGGACCGTGTGCGATCTGACGGCGAGCCGGGTCACGAACGAAGCCCTCCGCAAGATCAGGATATTCCAGGAAGACTGCTACATCTCTCTCGATTACATGAAACAGGAGGCCTTGATCCACAGGAAAAAAGGCGGCGAGATCGTATCCGAAAAAATAGACATTAAAAAAGAGGCCCCCCTGGAAAAAGAACTCTCTTCTTTTATTGACTGCGTGGCTCATCACAAAAAACCCGTTGTCTCGGGCGTAGAGGCGTACGAGGCGCTGAAGGTAGCCTTGGAAATAATCAGAAAGATAAACGGATGAAAAAAATACGAGTGATGATAATCGCGGGCGAGGCGTCGGGCGACCTGCAGGCGGCAAACCTTGTAAGGGCCCTCAAGACAATAAACCCCCATTTCGAATTCTTCGGCCTGGGCTCCAAAAAGATGCAGGCAGAAGGGGTTAAAATAATCTACGACATGTCCCAGCTCGCCGTAGTAGGATTTTTTGAGGTAATAAAACACCTTGGGGCGTTTAATAAAATATTTAAAAAAATGACCGGCATGCTTGAGACCAAAAAGCCGGACGCCGTGATACTGGTTGACTATCCCGGCTTTAACCTGCGCCTGGCCAGGGCCGCGAAAGAAAGAAATGTCCCTGTCATATATTACATAAGCCCGCAGATATGGGCGTGGGGTAAAGGCCGGGTAGAGGAAATAAAAAACTGCGTGGATAAAATGATCGTCATTTTCGGGTTTGAGGAAAATATCTATAAAGAGGCCGGGGTGAAGGTGAGTTTCGTGGGGCATCCGTTCCTCGACATAGTACGGCCTGCCTGGAAAAAAGACGAAACGATAAAACATCTTCACGCCAGGCACGATTCAATAAAGGTCGGCCTCATGCCAGGCTCAAGGCGGAAAGAAGTGACAGCTCATCTGCCGGCGATGCTGAAGGCGTGCGGGATTATAAAAAAGGCCCGGCCTGACGCCGAATTCATCCTGTCCAGGAGAAGCGAACTCGGCGCGGATTTATATAATAAAATAATATCCCGCTCAAGGATAAAACCCCATTCCCTGGACAACAGGCCCTACGAGATAATGGACGCGTCAGACCTCATAATCGTCTCCTCCGGCAGCGCGACGCTCGAGACGGCCATAATGGAAAAACCCATGGTCATCGTGTACAAGACGTCTTTTCTCACCTGGCTCCTGGCGAGGCATTTGATCAAAATACCCGATATAGGGCTGGTGAACGTCGTGGCCGGAAAGAGGATAGCGCCGGAACTGGTTCAGTTCGATATGACTCCTAAAAATATCTCCAGGGAAGTTTTAAGGATACTGGGGGATAAAAAATCGCTCCATGAAATAAGGGAAAATTTAAAACAGGTAAAAAACAAGCTGGGAGACCGCGGGGCCATTGACCGCGCGGCCCACGCCATCTATAAATTCCTCGAAACCTCTAAGCTAAGTTGACACTCAAGCAATACTCCTTTTGTCAACTTAGCTTATTATTCCCATTCTATAGTCGCCGGGGGCTTAGAACTTATATCATAAACAACGCGATTTACGCCTTTCACTTCGTTTATTATCCGGTTGGAAATCCTGCCTAAAATATCGTATGGGATCTTGGCCCAGTCAGCCGTCATGGCGTCCTGGCTGGTAACAACCCTCAGGGCCGCCACGTTTTCATAGGTCCTCTCATCGCCCATGACACCCACGCTTTTTACGGGCAGAAGCACCGCGAACGACTGCCAGATATTCCCATAACCGTCGTATTTCTCCATTTCTTGCTGAACTATCAAATCAGCGTTTCTCAGGATCTCCAGGCGCTCTTTTGTGATGTCGCCTATTATCCTTACGGCTAAACCCGGGCCGGGGAAAGGCTGCCTGTGGATCATGGCGCGGGGAAGCTTTAATTCTTTTCCGAGAAGCCTGACCTCGTCTTTAAAAAGGTCTCTCAAGGGCTCTATGAGTTTGAGATTCATCTTGCTGGGAAGGCCTCCCACGTTATGGTGCGTCTTTATGGTGGCGGACGGCCCGCCCTTCGCGGAGACGCTCTCAATGACATCGGGATACAGCGTACCCTGCCCGAGGAATCTCACGTTTCCCAGTTTTTTTGACTCCTCCTCAAAAACCCTGATAAATTCATTTCCTATAATCTTACGTTTCCGCTCGGGATCGGTGACGCCTTTCAATCTTTCCAGAAACCTTTTCTCGGATTTCGCCACGTGGAGATTTACATGAAAATGTTTCCTGAACGTGTCCTCGACGTACTTTCTTTCGTATTTGCGGAGAAGTCCGTTATCCACGAAAATGCAGTGCAGGCGCGGCCCGATCGCCTTGTGTAAAAGTATGGCGGCCACGGAAGAATCAACGCCGCCGCTCAGGCCCAACACCACCTTCCCTCCCCCGACCTTCTGCCGTATCTCCGAGATTGAATTCTTTATAAACGACATCATCGTCCACGAGGGGCTCAGGCCGGCTATATCATAAAGAAAATTCCTGAATATCTGCATGCCTTTAGGGGTATGGATGACTTCCGGGTGGAACTGCACCCCGTATATGTTTCTTCTTGTATCCGCCATGCTGGCGATGTGGCTGTTCTTTGTGCGCGCCAGGGTCCTGAAGCCCCTGGGCATTTCCTGGACCTTGTCGCCGTGGCTCATCCAGACCTTTTCTTTTTTCTGAAAACCCGCGAACAGCTTTTCTCTTTTATTAACGGACAACTCCGCGTGGCCGTATTCCCGCTTCCTGCTTTTATTGACCTTGCCGCCCAGGGCGTGGGCCGTGAACTGCATGCCATAACAAATCCCCAGAATAGGCACCCCAAGTTCAAAGATCGCCGGGTCAGCCTTCGGGGAACTTTTCCCCGTAACGCTGGCCGGTCCGCCCGTAAGTATTATAGCCCTCGGATTATAAGACTTTATTTTCCCGATGGGCGTATTATAAGGTATCAGGACAGAATACACCTTGCATTCCCTCACGCGTCTGGCTATGAGCTGATTATACTGCGATCCGAAATCCAATATCACCACCGTATCTTTCCTCATCTACTCTCCTATTCGCGTTTCCTAAGTTGACACCCAAGCAATACTCCTTTTGTCAACTTAGCCCCTTAGATTTCGCGCCTTTGCACGCCTTGACGCATATGCCGCAGATAAACTGATCCACCAGGCGCTTGTCCCTGAATTCCTTGAGTTTCTCAAAACACTTTATATGGTCAAACTCCTCTTTTTTCATCTTTATCGCCCCGCTTGGACACGCGGCCACGCATGCCGCGCAAGAACCGCAATCGATGTCGAGCGGTTTATCGGGCTCGATTGGCGCGTCCGTCAATATAGTGACCAATCGAAATTGCGCGCCTATCCTCGGGTTTACCAGCAGATTACTCCTGCCTATAAAACCAAGTCCGGCCAGCTCCCCTATTTTCTTATGCGACAGATGGGCTGTCTGCTTTTCCCAATCAACTATCTGCGAGGCCGGTATCGGAAGCGCCCCGTATCCCTTTTCCTGGATAAAGTTAACCGCCCTCAGGGCAATCTGGTCGAGCGCCATGTTTATCTGCCTGTAATGATGATAATATATTTTTGTCGGGGCCGGCCCCACGTCTTCCAGCACCGCGCCGGACAGCCTCAGGCCCATGCATATAGCATAATCAAAATTCTTTAAAATTTCATCAGAAAAATTGATTTCTTTTTTAACGGGCCTTATATCAGCCGCGCCGAAAAGCGTCACGCCAAGACCCTCCACGAAATTCCTCAGTTCTTTTTTCAATCCTTGGTCTCTTTCCATTTCTTTAAATACACGCTGAGTATCGATATCGCCACAGGGGTTACCCCGGATATCCTGGACGCCTGACCCAGGCTCCCGGGCCGTATTCTGGATAATTTCTCAACTATCTCTTTGGAAAGGCCCGGGACGCCTCCGAATCTCATCCCAACCGGGATTTTCACGTTCTCTGTCTTTTTAAAATTCTCTATCTCCCTAAGCTGCCTGTCTATAAAACCCTTGTACTTCGCCTCTATCTCCAGCTCCTGCCTTTCCGCGCCTGAAAATCCATTCCAACTCCAACCCAATTTTTCAAGGGTATCAAAGCCCACCTCGGGTCTTTTAAGAAAATCAAAAAATGTCACGGGATTATTTATGGGCCTTATCCTCAAACGCCTGAGTTTATTATTTGTCTCGGCCGAAGGAAAAACCCTCTTGCCGCTTAATCTAAGCACCCCTTCTTTTATCTTGTTCTTCTTTTCCAATACTTTATTATAATCCTTTTTTCCCACAAGTCCCAGTTTTTTATGCCCTATCTCAGAAAGCCTGAGGTCAGCGTTATCTTCTCTTAAAAGAAGGCGGTATTCGACGCGGGACGTGAACATCCTGTACGGTTCGTTTGTCCCCTTTGTCACCAAATCATCTATCAGGACCCCTATGTACGCCTGGGAACGATCCAGGATAAACGGCTCTTTGCCCCCCGCCTTTAACGCCGCGTTTACGCCCGCGATAAAACCCTGCGCGGCAGCCTCCTCGTAGCCGGTTGTCCCGTTTATCTGGCCCGCCGCGTAGAGATTGTTTATCGATTTTGTCTCCAGCGTCGGCCTTAACTGCGTAGG
>JBAZOA010000010.1:0-27308 GCA_041648935.1 Candidatus Omnitrophota bacterium
CTGAAGCCGTTGATCTTGGCGTCAAGGTTATCGACGTGATGCAGGATAACCGCCTCCAGGCACATGGGCCTCTTCGGAGAACCCCACTCCTGCTCGCCATGATGGCTGAGGATGATATGCGACACGAGATTCCTCAGGTCCTCGGGAAAATCAGGAATACCCGCCATCTCCCTCTCGACCATGTTCACGCCAAGGACTATGTGGCCTATGAGCCTGCCCTTATCCGTATAATAAAAACTGCTCTTATAGGACAGCTCTTCTATCTTACCTATATCATGCAAGGCTGAACCGCAGATCAAGAGATCGGCGTTCACTCCATCGTATTTTGAAATAACCAGCTTGGACAGCTCCACGCAGGACAATGTGTGCTCCAATAATCCACCCAGGTAGGGATGATGAAAATCGGTCGCGGCAGGGGCTTTTTTAAACCTCTCGGCGATGTCCTTGTTCAAAAAAATACTCTTTAACAACGCCTTCAGATGCGGATTCCTGACCTGACTTAGCTCCGATAAAAATGTCTCGAAAAGCTTATCCCTGTCCTTTTCTAAGGAAGGCACGTAAAGCGATATATCCGCCGATTCATCTTTGACCCTTTCCAGAAGGTCTATCTTGATCTGCGGGTATTTTTTGTAAAATTCAACCCTGCCTTTTACCCTGACAAAACTGTCCACATCGAACGAATCAAACAGGCTCTTGGTCGCGTCCCACTTGCGTCCATCCACCTTTCCTGTCCTGTCGATGAGCTCCAGGGAAATATAGGGATCCCCGTTTTTGGTGACATCAAAGGACTTCTGCCTTACCAGATATACGGACTCTATCGATTCTCCTTCTTTCAGTTCACTCACAAATCTGTGCGCCATGATTTTGATTATATATCCGTCCTATTCTATTTTCAACTAAAATCTTCGCCTTAAACTAAAAAAACCACTTTTTAAAATGGCTTAAATTACTATTTTACCGTCTGTTAAAATAAAAAAAGGCCGCGGAAAACGCTTACAGGCCTTGACTTTTTCTGTTTATGTGGTAAATTTTATAGTAGAGATAGAGCGCGCCTTCCAGTTAGTTTACCATTACGGGGTGAGTCATGCGTAACAGAGTACGCTCACCGGAAAAAATCCAAATTGCCATGCAAGGCAGTATTCTGCCAATAGAAAACTACCTCCCCGCTTTAAACAATATCGGTCTTGGGATTTCCATAATAGATACTCAGATGCGCGTACTTTGGTCCAATGAGACCCAGACCAGGATATTCGGATCAGACGAACAGCACCTTGGAAAACATTGCTATTGGTTGTACAGACGCCTCAGGAATACCTGCAAGTTCTGCCCCGCCAAAAAAAGCATAGAAACAGGAAAAACCCAGACCGAGGAAATGAAAATTCTGATAAACGGCTCCTATAAATACTTCCTGGTCACCGCGAGCCCCATAAAGAACGACCAGAGAAAAGTAATGTACGTCGTCAAGGCTGTCCAGGACATGACCCTGATAGGAAAAAGGGAAAACGAAGAAATAAATCTTATCAAAAGGCTGGGGCACACCAATCAAAAACTGAACTCCACGCTCCTGTCGTTGGAAAACAAATCCAGCCAGATGAACGACTTGAACAAAAAAATCACCCTCCTGAACGGTTTTCTGAAACGGAAGGTCCTACACAAGGCAAAAGACCTCCAAGCCCTCAACAAGGAATTGATGGTAATATACGAAACAGGAAAGACCATTACGTCAACACCCAACAAGAATGAGATATTCGACATAATAGTCCAGATAGCGTGCAAGGTTACGAACGGAAAAGCCTCTATGCTGCGGCTCTTTGACAAAAAAGAGGAAAAATTGAACTTACGCGCGGCTTACGGCTTTGAGAAAACCCTCTGCGAGAGATACGGCTCCATGAACGTAACCGATACTATATACGGCAGATTGGCGAAAAATGACTCGGCGTCCCTGTTGGAAAACATAGCCAATGACCCGCGCCTATCCAGGGAGCACCGCGCGACGTTCAGAAAAAAAGGGCTTAACACGGCGATAATAGTCCCCTTGTATTTCTACGATGAACTGCTAGGGACCCTCACCATATTCTACTCCAAGATCCACAATTCCATGAAAACAGAAAAGATAGCCCTGCAGGCATTGGCCGCTGAAGTAGCCATGATACTCAAGAATTCCCAGCTCCACGAAAATATAAACAAGAGCTATCTGGATACCATAAATACCCTCGTGATGACCCTGGAGGCCAGAGACAGCTATACTCAGGGCCACTCGGAAAGGGTCACGCACTATTCCATCTGCATAGCGAAAAAAATGGGACTATCGGAAAAACAGATAGAGATCATGCGATACGCGGCGAAACTCCACGATATAGGAAAAATAGCGGTGCCTGACATCATACTCAACAAGCCGGGTAAACTCTCGATAACCGAAAAGACCCAGGTACAGATGCACCCCCTGAAAGGGGCGGAGATACTCTCCAGCGTGAAATTCCTCGGGGCCGGCATGGACCTCATAAAATATCACCACGAGAGATACGACGGGAAAGGCTACCCTGAGGGACGGTTAAAGGAAAATATACCTATCATAGCCAGGATCGCGAGTGTCGCGGACGCGTTTGACGCCATGACATCAGACAGGCCTTACAGAAAAAAATTAAGCGTCACGGAAGCTATCGAGGAAATCAAAAAGGGTTGCGGGACCCAATTCGACCCCGTCATAGCGAAGGCGTTCCTGAATATAGTGGATAAAAACCTGCTTACCGAAGGGGCCTTTATCTCTTAGCCGCCGTAAAAATTTTTTATGACCTTCAGCACCGAGCCCGCGTCATCTACGACAGAAAACAGACTGAAATCTTTTTTTGATATCCTGCCTTTTAAAAACATGGATTTACTCATCCAGTCAATAAGGCCCTGCCAGTATTCCTTGCCGACGAGTATCACGGGAAACTTGCCTATCCTGCCTGTCTGTATGAGCGTTACCGCCTCGAAAAACTCATCCATGGTGCCGAAGCCGCCTGGAAAAACCACGAACGCCTTCGCGTACTTGAGGAACATGACCTTTCTGCAGAAAAAATACCTGAACTCCAGAAGCTTTGTTATATACCTGTTGGGCCTTTGCACCGTAGGCACCTGTATGTTAAGACCGACTGAAAGCTTGCCCACTTTCTTCGCGCCTCTATTGGCCGCCTCCATGATACCCGATCCGGCGCCGGTAATTATCGCGTAGCCGTTTTTCGCCAGCAGCACCGCCACGTCTTCCGCTATCCTGTAATACCTGTCCCCCGGCTTTGTCCTTGCCGAGCCAAAGACAGTGACCGCGGGGCCTACATGACACAGCTCCTCAAATCCTTCGACAAACTCCGCCATTATCCTGAATATCCTCCAGGGGTCCCCTGTGATAAAATCGCTTTTCCTGGACATCTTGGCTCCTTTCTATTCCACGGGCTTATTCATGTAGTCGCTGAATTCCACCTCTCCTGTCAGCTCTTTCTTGACCATGCGTATGCGGTCAGCGATATAAGGATGCGAACGGTAACTTGTGTACTGCCTTATGGGCTCTTCTTTGTTTACCTTCTGCAGGGTTTTCAGGAAACTTATCATGGCCATGGGATCATAACCCGCGGCCCTGACGTACTTGAGCGCTATCCTGTCGGCCAGCGCCTCATCCTCCCTCGAGTAAGACATTATAAGCTGACCGAACGCGGCGTCAATATTGCCCGCGTTATATTGGCCATTGCCCGCGACGATCATCAATACGCGCAATATGTCATACCCGACGCTTCCCTGCAGACGCTTTATGGAATGCCGCGCGGCCACATGAGCTATTTCATGCGCTATGACGCAGGCAAGCTCATCGTCGCTGGCTATCTTTTCCACCAACCCCTTAAAAACAAACACGTAACCCCCCGGGAGCGCGAAGGCGTTCACATCATCCTTGTCTATCACCCTGAACGTATAACTCACTTCTCTCCTGTCGCTGACCCTGGCTATCTTCTGCCCTATCTCGTTAACACGCTGAGTCATCAACGGATCAGGATCCAGCTTGATTTCCGGGTTTTTCTCTATGCTCCGGGCTATATTCCTGCCCATCCCCTCTTCTTTTTCAGAGGTTATCACCATCAAGTCTTCCTTGCCGGTGGCGGTATTATACTCCTGCGTCACGCACCCGCCCAGCAGCAACCCCAACCCTATTATATATATCGCATTTATATTCCTCATATATAATAAGTTTATGCTATAAAACCCCTGTCGTCAAATATAATCTGTTAAAGAAACAGGATTACTCGCTTAGACGGTTGGGATTGCCTTTTATGAGCACAATGTACATCTTTCCAGGCTGGGCAGGTCTGAGAAAAGCATTGTTTGTTCGAGCGGGCACGGTGTCCCGACACTGAAAGTGTCGGGACGAGCGAGAAGAAACACTGAGTGAGGCCGCCTCGCTGGGGCGGCCGAACGTCTTTTCGAAGGCCTGCCCAGCATGGAAAGATACCCTAAGTTGACAAAAGGAGTATTACTTGAGTGTCAACTAAGGTTATTTGAAAAAGATGAGTATGGAACCGAGGGCGAAGTACAGGGCGGCGGTCAGGATCTTGACCAGCCCCAGGCGTTTTTCCATGAATCCGGCGAAGGACTTGGAAGTAGCGCCGAAAAGGCCGAGGAGAAAAACTATTATCAGGGGCACTATGAAAGCCAGATTATAAACAATCAGATACGTCAGGGCGGACAGGCTCCTGTCAGGCATCTTCAATACATACGCTATGGTGGGCAGGTATACCTGGCCCGTGCACATGGACTCCAGTACGGAAACAATGAGCCCCGCGCTGAACGCGACCCAGATTATCCTTATCAACAGGACCTTTTCGTCCTTTTCTCCCGGCCTGAAATCATTCCCTATGACGGTATGTATCCTGTTTTTCACGGATTGAGGGAGCTTCAATATGATGCTTTTCAGATTCCCGGATTTCTTGAACTTAAAATAATCTATCAGGCTTAAAATCCCCAGAAGAAACGCCAGACAGGCTATCAGGATATTCATCGCGAGAGAGAGCGCGCTGAACGCGCCCAGGACCCTCAGAAACTTGAATATGCCAAGGCCTATCAATAAATACGCGATAAATACGGCCAGCGTGAAAGACGCGCCGGCAAACAGCACCTCTCGCCTTCTATAGCCGCAGAAAGAGAGAAAAGAAATAAAAAATACTATTGTCGTGAACGCGCAGGGATTCACGCCGTCCAAAAGCCCGGCCAGAGACACCGCGTACAGGCTGAACGACGAAAATCTCGACAAGATCAGGGATTCTCCCGGAGGATGATACCCCGCCACGTCCAATCTCGAGATCTCATTTTTTTTTACGTCGGGCGGCTCTGACAGCGCCTTTTCTATCACCTTATCCAAATCCGATTTTATCTTTTCCTTACCCATCAGCACATACCTCGAGACGATTATCTCGGGCACGTATCCACCCTCAACCCCGTATAGTTCCTCAAGCCGGATCATCTGCTCGTAATTTTTGGCAAGGCCTATGTCATAATGCTCAACGCTTATATTATCCGCGTATTTCTTCTCTATATCCGGAAGGATGTCCCTCTTGACCTCCATGCACGCCATGCATCCGGCGGTATAAAACACCAGCACTTTCAATGGCCTCGCGTCCGCGATCTCCTCGGCCTGCTGAGTCAGCGCCTGAACAATACCGCTATCGGATGTTTTTACAGGCCCGGCCTTGCCTTTATCAGGCATCATGGAAATAAGATTCTCAACGACCCCGTTCCCATCATACCGCGCGTCGAGAGATATTGACTGCCACCTGTAAGCGGAAACCCTCCCGCCGCCGGCTATCTCCAGGTCCAGCCTCCCCATCTTCCTCGAACGATAAGATGTAGGCATGATTATGCTATCGCCTACTTTCATGGGCTCCTGGGTATCCGCGTCCCAGTGACCGCTCAATATCACGCCTATCCCCCTGACGGAATCGGCCAATTCTATGGAATACGGGATGCCGATATGCCCCAGAACTATTATCAGGTCCGTCTTTCCCCGCAATTCATCCACGTACCTGCGGGCCGCGTCCTTATTGGGCCCTACATCCAATTCCCTGGAATTTATGACGTAACGCTCATTCAAAAGCCCTATTATGCCCACCCTCAACCCGTTTTTCATGGTCTTTATCACATATGGATTGAATTCGGGCTGATTTGTGCGCTTGCGCACTATGTTCGCGGAAACCAGGCTGAAGGGAAGGCCTTTCTCGACCCCCTTCAAAAAACCTTCTCCAAGGATAAGATCGCTCTCCCCGACATTCACGACGTCATAACCCATCAGGCCCATCGCCTTGAAAGATATGAACGCGCTATGACTTATCAGCTTTCTCGGGGTGTCGGCCTTTAACAATGGCAGGATATCGCCCACATCCAAAAGCAGCGCGTCGCCCGTTTCTTCTTTCAGGGATCGCAGGCACTCGGCCCTTCTCGCCAGCCCACCAAAATCATCCTTTGGGCAATGACAGTTCTCTATCTCGCCGCGCATGTCGCCCGTGAACAGGATGGTAAGCTTCTGTGTCTCGGCAAAAGAAGAACAGGCGAAAAGAACAAGGGATGCGGCTGTCAGTAAAACGCTTTTTTTTATCATAATAAAAATATTATATCATACAAAAGGCCCCGAAAAAACTCTTTTGAAGTTTAATACGGGGCCTCTCTCCCAAGGACGCCGGATAAGAATTACATTATTTCCATCAACGGGACCGGCTCCGCGTTCACCGTAGCCACGAAAGTCCCCGCCGAACTGTTCAACTCGGTGCCTGAATTATCCGTGACTGTCAACACTACCTTATATGTCCCCACTTTTTTATACGCGTGCTTTACTTTGATGCCGTCGGCCGTCTCCCCGTCCCCGAAATCCCATTTATAGGTAAGCATGTCTCCGTCAGCGTCGGATGACCTGGAACCGTCAAAATCCACTATCTCATTGACGCAGCACGCCATGTCCGGACCCACATCCGCCACTGGAGGCGTATTTATCTTCAAGTAATGCGAGGCCGTTGAGGAAGAACACTCCGAGGATTTCTGGTCGTCCACGACAAGCGTTACCTTATAAAGCCCGCCTTTTGAATAGACATGCTTCGCGTTGACCCCGCTTCCCGTGGTCCCGTCCCCGAAATCCCAGGTGTAGGCCAGCCTGTCCCCGTCCGAATCCGCGGAGGAGCCGCCGTCAAAATTCACGCCCTGCCCCACGCTTGATTTATCCTTGCTGGCTATCGCCGCCGCCGGAGGGGTATTCACGTTTACCAATATCTTATCGGAATTGGCGGAACAATCCGTCCCGGTGCCGTCATCAACCGCCAGTTTCACCTGATAAACCCCGCCCTTCGCGTACTTGTGAGCGACCTTTTTGCCAGAGGCCTTTTCCCCGTCCCCGAAATCCCAGGTGTAGGCCAGCGCGTCGCCGTCAGAATCCAAAGAACCGGACGCGTCGAAATTTATTTCCTCGGTCAAACATGTGTTTATATCGCTCCCCGCCTTCGCGATCGGGGCCCTGTTCACCGTTATCGCCTTTACCGCTGACGCCTTGTTGCAATTCGTATCCGTATTATCGGTAACTGTGAGCTTGGCGATGTATCTCCCGCCTTTCTTATACACGTGCGTTATTACCTTGCCTTCCCCTGTCTCCCCGTCCCCGAAATCCCAGGTGTAAGTCAGGGCGTCGCCGTCCAAATCCTTTGAGCCGGACGCGTCAAGGGTAACCGCTAAAGACTCGTTGGGATCTATGCGGCACAAAAACACCTCTTCTTTGCCGGCGTCCGCCACAGGAGCCGTGTTCACGGACACGTTCAATTTATCGACTCCGGTATCGCATATGCTTCCGGAATTATCCATGACCGTCAATGTTACCTGGTACCTCCCGCCTTTCGCGTATCTATGCTTGACCTTCACGCCTTCCGCGGTCTCGCCGTCCCCGAAATTCCACCGGTAAGTCAATTTATCCTCGGGGCTGTCTGTTGACTGGCTGCCGTCAAACACCAGCTCGTCATTAACGCAGCTGATCTCAGGCCCGCTCGCGACAGCGCACGGGGGCTGATTTACCTTTATCACCTGCTGTGTGGTGGCGCTGTTGCATTCCGCGTCCGAAGAATCGGTAACGGTAAGTTTCACCAGATATTTACCCGCGTCTTTATAGGTATGCATCGTCCTAACCTGATCGCTGGTGGTGCCATCCCCGAAATCCCAGAGATAGGACAATTCCTGGTCATCCGGATCATACGACTTCGCGGCGTCAAAAGTAAAGCTGTTGCATGAAAGCTTGGATTCCATCCAAGGCTCTTCTTTTACCGGAGCGGCCGGCTTCGGCCTTTCCACAAAAACCCTCTTCGGCCCCTTTTCCCCCTTGGTAAAATACACCGGCACCGCAAGGCCCTTATCCGTGGTGATATGCATCGCCATATTCGCGTTCTGCTGTCTATCCTTTGTTATCTCATAAACCCATTTCTTGCCTTTATTATCCGCCGACAAATCAATCTTGGTGTTCTCCCATATTCCGGTACCGGAACCGCTGACGTTAAAAGATTTGGTCGGGCTTATGAGCTCTATCCACCCGCCGTTGGAATCCAGGTCATAGTTATGCTCTATAACGCTCGCCGCGTCTGAGGGCATCAGGGGGTAAAGCGCCATCTTGGCCCCGCGGGTCTCTGACAACCTCAGGGCAAGCATGTAACTGAATGCCTCTGAATCATCCGGCGTTATATCCAAAGCAAAAAGGTTATTATCATCTCCTTCCAGGCCCTCCGCGACTATCTTGAAGTACCTGAAATCGCCTATCTTTTCTCCCTTGTCAGCGTCTATCGGAGTAAAGTGATAAGATGACTTGTCATACATGCTGTTCTCGCCGAACGTCTCGGTATCAAGCGCTACGCCCTGAGAAAAATCCTTTGCCTCTAACTGATTTATGTCCGCCAGGGAAGAATACGCCTTACTGCCCCCGTAAATTGAAAATTTGGTTTTCGTGTTCCATTTATCGCTCTTTTCGTCAATGGAACCGCCGACATCCGGATCATAAATCGATATCTCAATCTTTCCGGTGTATGAAGCAGGGACCTTTAAAAACACGATCTGCGGCTGCGTCTTTACGGCGCCGTAGGTCTTCTTGCCATCCTGGCCAAAGACATATAGGTATCTTATGTTGCTTTCTTCCGTGGGAACCCTGTAACAGAATCCTGACCTCACAATAAACAAAGAAGCAAAAAATATCGCGGAAATGATTAAAAAAGACCTTTTCAAATACATACATACCTCCTTTTTTAAAAATCTATTTATAAGTATTATAAATTATCTTACTATATATGTCAACAAATAAAATAAAAAAATAGGGGAAGGCTCAAAACCTTCCCCTATTCAGCGAAAACCCTGGTTTTTCTGTTTTATTACAATATTTCCACGGAAACCTCTGCCAGGCCTTGATTCAGATCGGCTATTCTCGCGAAAGCGGTCCTTGTCAGATCGATTACTCTGTTCAGCCGCCTGGCTGGCCCCCTGTCATTCACCCGAACCACCACATACCTGCCGTTTTTCACGTTCGTAACCTTTACCAGGGTATTAAAAGGCAGTTCCCATATGGCGCAGGTCATGCCCGTATCGTCAAAGATCTCCATGTTAGCGGTCGTCAACAATATCCCGGGGTCATCCTGCGAGTACCAGGAAGCGATACCTTTAATACTAATATTAGAGCTGTCGACCTCTTTTAAAGACAAAACCGCGGCTATAATGATTATCAGTATGACCGCGGCTCTTTTCATCTTGAGACCCCAAATAAAAAACCTATTCAGCGCGCGCAAGAATAGGTTTAATAGTTTCGGTAACCCAGCCGCCCTATCTCGCACCGAACGCGATGCGGGATTGTAGGCCTGTTGGCTTTGCGCCCCACTCTTTCAAGTGGTTTGCCTTTGTCGTTCGTATTTATTCAGTTGTCTCTATCAATAAGTATGCCACAGAAAATATAAAAAACAAGGCCCACGATAATCCTTCCGGCCGCCAGGCCTACGAAAAGATTATTTAATTTTTTAGAGTAATTCCGCGGCGAGACTCGCGAGCCCTGAGCGCTCGTTTTTGGTAAGGGTGACGTGGCCGAATATCTCCTGGCCCTTCATCTTTTCAGTGGCGTAACTCAACCCATTGGAAGAAGAATCAAGGTATGGGTTGTCTATCTGGTAAGGGTCCCCTGTCAATACCATCTTCGTATTGTTGCCGGCGCGGCTCACGACCGTCTTTATCTCGTGAGGGGTAAGATTCTGCGCCTCATCTATTATTATAAACTGATTCGGTATGCTCCTGCCTCTCATGTAAGTAAGCGCCTCCAGCTGCAGAAGATCACCCTCAACCAGGTCCTCAACGTGCTCTTTTCTCTTCCTTATGGTAAGTATATACTCGAGGTTATCGAATATCGGCTGCATCCAATTGACCAGCTTTTCTTCCTTTGTCCCGGGGAGATAGCCTATGTCCTTGCCCATGGGTATCACCGGCCTCGATACAAGCACCCTTTTATAGGAATGCTCATCCACTGTCTTCTTTAATCCCGCGGCCAGCGCCAGGAGCGTCTTGCCGGTGCCCGCCGCGCCCACGAGCGTCACTAGTTTTATATTGTCATCCATCAGGAGATCTATCGCCATGGCCTGTTCTTTGTTCCTCGGCTTTATGCCCCACACGTCTCCAAGGTCGGTACGGATCGGCGTCACTGATTTATCCTTGAATACAAACCTCCCAAGCGCCGTGTGCTTGTCATTTGACTTGTCTTTTAACAGCACGTACTGGTTCGGGAAAAGGCCGTTGTCTTTCACGACGAAAGACTTGCGCTCATAAAAATTATCTATCTGGCCGCGCTCCACAGGGATCTCCCTCCAGCCGCTGTAAAGCCTTTCTATATCCACCTTCTGTTTTTCAAAATCTACCGCCTTTACGCCCAGGGCATCCGCCTTTACCCTGGCGTTTATGTCCTTGGAAACAAATATGACCTGATTGCCTTTTTTCTGAAGGTCGTAAGCGACCATCAATATCCTGTTGTCCCTTTCCTTCTGAGAAACGTCCACCAGGCCTTTCTCATCTATGTGCATTACTATGCGCAGTACCCCGCCGCTATCCAGGGGCACGCCTTCCCCAAGTTTGCCGCGCTCGCGGAGGTCATCCAGCATCCTTATGGCGGCGCGGGCGTTACGGCCTTTTTCATCGCTGTCTTTCTTGAATATATCCAGTTCCTCTATGACATCTATGGGGAGCACGACTTCGTTATCCGCGAAGACATTCAGGGCCTCGGCATTATGAAGAATCACGTTTGTGTCCAGCACAAATATTTTTCGCATGGTTTATATTATACATTATTATTTTGGATTGTAAATAGATTTTATGCTGAAAGGCGAAATTTTTAGACAAAAAATCCCCCCGCCGTTAATGCGCGGCGGGGGGATTACAAAACTAAACCAAAGATGCGTTAGAAGGAAACAGCCACGTCAGCCATGACCGTTGAAGCCATGTTGTCGTTCGTGCTCTGGAATGCCGCGCCTGGTAAAAAGAAACCTGCTGTTACACCAAGCTTCACATCCTCTGTGTAGTCATACGCCAACGAAAGGTCTATCTCGTCTCCTAATTCTCTCTTGCCTTTTACCTCGTATCCGATCCCGTTATTCAGGTACCTGGCGTCCAATAATGACCCGGCGGTACTGGTGGAAGCGAACTTCTCGGCCAAGATGTAATGATAATAATCAACCGCGACTGTCATGTCCTGAACCGGGACAATGCTCGCGTTTACGTTGATTATATGGGAGTTTGAATCCACTCCATCGTTATCGCCGTCAAAAATCTTGTTGGCGATAAGCCCGTGTGACTGGCCTTCGAACATAGTGGACCATCCCTTGTATTCCGATGTGTTAACGCTAACGTCTACATTAGCGTCAGCTCCCGGTGTTTCCTGGCCTGAACGATAGCTGTATCTCGCTCCGACTTTCGGCGTCCAATCCATGTCAATCGCTAAAACGCCGCCAACATCACATGCCCACGCTTTTCTGTCAATCGTCCTGTTGTTTGCGAGGTCCGCGTAATCTCCGTTCTGATAAGCGATTTCCGCGTCAACCACGAGTTTCGCCATGGGTTCCATGCTGCCGCGTAATCCCCAGGTATAGACCTTGTCCTCTACCGGAACTACGCCATCAGCGTCTGATTTATCATACTTCGCGAACACATACGCTTCTATTTCGCTGTTCTTCTGATCGTCAAACTTATACGCCGCGTTAATACCCGTAAGATCTATATCATCGCGGGTACCTTCCGCCGCGCTCGTGCTCACCCACACATCTCCCGCGCTGATCTTCGCGTACACAAGGTCCACGACCAACGGAGAATAATCCAGGGTCGCCCTTATCGCGTCAAATGCCGCGTCCTGACTCAAATCCGCGGCCGCTATATCACCGGCGGCCTTCGCGACGTTCGTGTCCGCGACGCTTGACTGATTCGCGACATTAGAAGAAACGCTGTCGTTCGTGCCGTTAACGGCAACGACTAAACCATTACCGAACGCCAGTTCCTGCCTTCCAACCTTTAACGTCAAAGGAGCGTAAAACATCTCCTTTAAAGTCACGTAAGAAAGGTCAAGGTTGACATCGGTAGTCGAGGCTGTCTCGGCATCCCAGTCTCTCTCGTTCAATAACCTTACGCAGGTCGACACGTTATCGGTGAGATCGGCATCAACCTGGATCTTGGTGGTGGTCATGAACCACGTAGAATTATCTTTATAACTCGTGGCGACATGTCCGCTGCCGCTGTTGCCAGAGGCGAAATCATACTGCATCCTGTTGATCATCTTGGAATCAATGCTGCCGCTTACCTTCACGTTCTGTACTTCAGCGAACGCGGGTAAAGCAATGAGACCAACGACCAGCATGATGGTCAATAGCTTTAAGAATCTACTCATTTACTTTTCCTCCTTGGTTGGACTATTATATAACAAATATTTTAGGTTTATCCTAAAACTTATAACTGCCTTTATGATATATCGCTACCTTTCTGACAACTTCTGCTTTTGATTTTCTTCCCCCCTTTCTTCGCAACGATTAAAGTCGTCTATAGCGGTATATGCTTCTATTTTATTAATATGAAAGTATACCTTATATATAATATATTGTCAAGGGGCATCGCGCCCCCGCATGCTTATTTTTCGCCTTTCTCGGCTTTCATGGGCCTGGACTTAGGGGAAAGGGATATTATTATGACGCTTTTCCCTCCCCTCGGCTCAATGGTGACTATGCAGCTCTCATAGGAATTCTCGTAATTCATGACCCTCTTTTCATATTCCACTATATTTATCGCGTCCCAGTTATAAGCGGCCATCTGCTCCTTGTAAAACTCCACAACGATGTCAGCCCGCTTCCCACCGATATACTTTAAAAGCGCCACCCTGCTCTTGTCATTCTGGAAGGCGAAAGATTCCGCGTCCATGATCTTGAAACCCGCCGGTACGGGTATGTCGTCAAACTTCAGCAATTTCGCCACTGACAATGAGGCCTCTTCTTTTTCCGCGGCGCCCGAAGAATCGGTCTGGCCGGAAAACGTAGCGCACCCGGAAACCATCAACAGGATCATCGCGCTTATCAATATTCTCATATCCGCCTCCTTTTATGTTTTTTGGTGCGCCTAGCACGATTCGAACGTGCGGCCCCAAGTTTAGGAAACTTGTGCTCTATCCATCTGAGCTATAGGCGCTTAATATTGCACCATCGAATAAACAGGCAATCCTTTTAAATTTGAACGGCCTTTCAATCCGGATAACTCGATTATAAAAACTATCTCGGCGATATCCGATTTTAATTTCCCGACAAGGCCCGCCACGGCTGACATGGTCCCGCCTGTCGCCAATAAATCATCTATCAACAAGACATTGGAACCCGGCTTTACCGCGTCCCGATGAATCTCGAGGGAATCCTGACCGTACTCGAGAGAATACGACGCGCTGAACGTCTCACAGGGAAGTTTTCCTTTCTTGCGCACGGGCACGAAACCAATCCCCAATTTATAAGCGAGGGCCGCGCCAAAAATAAAACCCCTGGATTCCACGGCCAGGATGGCGTCTATTTTCTTGCCTTCATATCTCCCGGCGAGCGTGTCTATCACTTTCCCGAAAATTTTCCCGTTACCGAGCAGGGTGGTGATGTCCCGGAAAAGGATCCCTTTTTTCGGAAAATCAGGTATGTCACGGATATATCTTTTTAAGTCATTCATTTTACCCCCCACTTAAAGCCCTGCGCTAATACTCTCCCAGCCCGCCTGTCTGCTGTATGATAAACGCCCTCAATTTATCCAGGGCGGCGCTTTCTATCTGACGGACCCTCTCTCTTGTTATGCCGAACATCTTGGCCGTTTCTCCCAGGGTATGCGTGACGCCGTCGCTCAGGCCGAACCTGAGGTCCAATATCCTTTTCTCCCTGGGGTTCATGCGCTCGAGCAGCTGATCCACCCTCTCGCGCCGGAGCGAATCGGTCACGTTATCCGTCGGGGAAATGGCTGTCTCGTCCTCGACCAGGTCTATGAATTGGCCCGTGCCGTCGTCACCTATGGGCGCGTCCAAAGAAGAAATTTTCGTGGCTGTCTCGCTTATCTCCCGGATCTTTCTTACCGACATCCTCATCCTCTTCGCCACTTCCTTCATCTTTGGTTTTCTGCCGTGCCTCTGCGTCAGATGCTCCGTGATCCTCTTCCACCTGTTTATTATCTCCGTCATGTACACGGGGATCCTTATTGTCTTCCCCTGGTTAGCGATCGCCCTGGTGATATACTGCTTTATCCACCATGCCGCGTAAGTGCTGAACCTGTATCCCTTGTAGGGATTGTACTTCTTGACGGCCTTCATCAGGCCGAGGTTGCCCTCTTCTATGAGGTCCATCATCGGAACGCCTAATTTAGAGTAACGCTTCGCGATATTGACCACAAGCCGCAGATTGGACTGTATCATCCTCCTGCGCGCCTGCATGTTGCCTTTTTTAATCTTTCGCGCGAGAGATTTTTCCTCCTCAGATGTCAGCAGAGGCACGTCCTTTATCGCTTTTAAATACAGTTTTATGGCGTCCATTTATCCTCTCACCGCCGCCTGCGCCGCGCTGAGCCGCGCAATCGGGACCCTGAAAGGCGAACAGCTGACGTAATTCATGCCGACCCTGTGGCAAAACTCCACTGACTTCGGCTCTCCCCCGTGCTCTCCGCAGATGCCAACCTTTAATCCCTTGCGTGTTTTCCTGCCGCGTTCTATGCCTATCTTTATCAACTCGCCGATTCCTTCCTGGTCGATTGTCTGGAAAGGATCCGCCGGCAGAATATTTTCCCTCAGATAATCAGGGAGAAACGCGCCCATATCATCCCTTGAAAAACCAAAACCCATCTGAGTAAGGTCATTGGTGCCGAAAGAGAAAAACTCCGCCTCTTCCGCTATCCTGCCCGCGGTAAGCGCGGCCCTCGGTATCTCGATCATCGTGCCGAACATGTGATCTATCTTTTTCATCTTGTACTTGGAGAGCGTTTCCCTGTAAACCCTCTCCGCTATCTTTTTTTGATTCACGAGCTCGCTCTTGTCGCACACCACGGGTATCATTATTTCCGGGAATATCTTCTTGCCCGCCCGCAGCAATTCGCAGGTAGACTCGAAAATGGCCCTTATCTGCATCTCCGTTACTTCAGGATAGGTCACGCCCAGACGCACGCCGCGATGGCCCATCATCGGATTGGACTCGCGCAGGCCCGCGGCCCTTTTCTCGAGCTCCTCCATCGTAATGCCGAGGCTCCCGGCCAATTCCTTAAGTTTGGATTCCTCGTGCGGCACAAACTCGTGAAGCGGCGGATCCAGAAGCCTTATGGTAACAGGATAACCGTCCATTGCCTCAAGGGTGCCTTTTATGTCGTTTTTCACGTGCCCAAAAAGCTCCTCTATGGCCTTCTTTCTCTCTTCAAGGGTTTTTGACACGATCATCTTGCGAAGCTTGAAAAGCGGCTCTTCGGAACCCTTGCCGTAAAACATGTGCTCTGTCCTGAATAGTCCTATGCCCTCCGCGCCGAAAGACCTGGCCTTTCTCGCGTCAGCGGGCGTGTCCGCGTTTGTCCGTATCTTCAATTTCCTGACAGAATCGCAGATCTTTAAAAATCTGCTCAGCATCTCGTTTTCCTCGGAGGCATCCATCATCTGAAGCTTGCCTTCGTACACGTAACCCTTGGTGCCATTCAGCGTGACCCAATCGCCTTCCTTGAACGTCTTGCCGTTCACGGAAAACGTCCTGCGCTCAGAATCAATCTCTATGCCGCCGCATCCTACGATACAGCACTTGCCCCAGCCGCGCGCCACTAAAGCGGCGTGAGACGTCATTCCGCCTCTTACCGTCAATATAGCCTGGGCGGCCCTCATGCCCTCTACATCTTCCGGATTGGTTTCTTCGCGCACCAAAATGACTTTTTTACCGGCCTTGTTCCATTCCACTGCCTCTTCGGCCGTAAACACAGCCTGGCCGCTGGCCCCTCCCGGACCCGCGGGCAAACCTTTGGCTATGGGCTTAATAAGCTTTTCCGCCTTGGGGTCTATTATAGGATGCAGCAATTCGTCCAGCTGGTCCGGCGTCACTCTCATCACGGCCGTCTTCGCGTCTATAAGTTTCTCCTTTATCATGTCGACCGCCATCCTGACCGCGGCGGGCCCATTCCTCTTCCCGGAACGGCACTGAAGCATGTAAAGCTTTCCCTTTTCGATGGTAAACTCTATGTCCTGCATGTCCCTGTAATGCTTCTCAAGGCGCTTTCTTATGTCACAAATCTGTTTGTAGATACCCGGCATGAATTTCTCAAGAGTGACCAATTCCTTATTATGCTCGCTCGTGGAATATGAATTGATAGGGGCCGGCGTGCGTATGCCCGCCACGACATCCTCTCCCTGCGCGTTGACAAGATATTCCCCGTAAAAACCATTTTCACCGTTGCCTGGATTCCTCGTAAAAGCGACGCCGGTCGCGGAATCGTTGCCCATGTTGCCGAAAACCATTGTCTGCACGTTAACCGCCGTACCCCACTCGTCAGGTATCCCCTCTATCCTCCTGTAAGATATGGCCCTCTTCCCGTTCCATGACGAAAATACGGCGCCAATGCCTCCCCAGAGCTGTTCGTAAGGATCATCCGGAAAATCCTTGCCCAGGACATCCTTTATCTTTTTCTTGAAATCAGCGCAGAGCTTCTTGAGGTCCCCGGCGTCAAGGTCAGTATCATTCTTCACGCCTTTCTTCTTTTTAACCTCATCCATTATCCTCTCGAGCTGCTTGCGTATACCCATGTCGCCCTCAGGCTCTATCCCTGCCGCCTTTTCCATGACCACGTCGGAATACATCATCATAAGGCGCCTGTAAGCGTCGTACACGAAACGCTCGTTACCCGTCTGCCTTATCAGGCCTTTTATGGTATTTTCCGTGAGCCCCACATTCAGCACGGTCTCCATCATGCCCGGCATGGACTTTCTCGCGCCGGACCGCACCGAAACCAAGAGCGGGTTATCAACGTCGCCGAAACCCTTTTCCATCAACCTCTCGACCTTTTTAAGATTTTTCTCGACGTCTTCCTTCAGTATCTTTGGATACCTGCGCTTATTCTCGTAATAATAGGTGCACACTTCTGTGGTTATCGTAAAACCCGGAGGTACGGGTAATCGCAAATCCTTATGACCAGCCATCTCAGCCAGGTTCGCGCCCTTACCGCCAAGGAGATTCTTCATGCTTTCTTTTCCATCCGCTTTTCCGCCGCCAAAAAAATAAACCATTTTACCCATTTCGCTACCAACCTCCCTTTCTATTGTTTTCGCAGCTAATCCACTATTATCTGCGGTATTTTCGCCAGGTCAGCCACATTATCCGCGTAAAGCCTGTTTATCGCCAGCATCATGGCGAGACGATTGGCCCGGACCGCGCTGTCCTCCACGTTGACCATCACCTTATCAAAAAATCCATGCAATATACCGTAAAACGCCTCTGCGTACTCTCTTGTGGCGTCCTTGTATCTTTCTTTATTTATAAGTTCGAGTATCTTGTCTTTCGATTCCAGGTACGCCTGCCACAGATCGCGCTCCAGTGCTTCCTTAAAAAGCCCGTCTTTCACCTCACCGGTAACCTCTCCCTTCGCGCCTTTCAGGATATTGCTTGTCCTTTCAACTACCTTCGCGGCCTCCAAAAAATACCTTTCCCCGCTTATGGACGCCAGCTCCGCCATCCTGTTAAAGATATCGACCACATCCAGGCGCCTGACCTCCAGGACAGCGTCTCTTAATTCAACACGCGCCTGGGGGCTCAAGGCCTCGACGCGTTCCTTTACATACCTTACAATCCCGTCCCTTAATTGATCCTTATCCGCCTTTAACCTGCCGCCGTATAACTCAATCGCCTTCCCGATCAACTCGTCCAGGCTCAGTCTTAACGACCGGTGTTTTATGACTTGTATCAGGCCCTGGCTGTTTCTTCTTATCCCGTAGGGATCGTGGCTTCCTTTTGTCTCAGCCCCCATCCCTATAAAACCGACCAGGTTGTCGATCTTGTCGCTCAGCGCCAGCACGGCGGCCTCCAGGGTGGGAGGCAGGTTATCATCCATGCCCTGCGGCAGGTAATGCCCTCCTATCGCCGCCGCGACCTCGTTTTTCTCCCCGGCCCTAAGGGCGTATTCCCTGCCCATTATGCCCTGCAGGCTCGGAAACTCGCCGACCATGTGAGTCACCAAATCCAGTTTCGAAAGCTCAGCCGCCCTCACGACATCTTTTTTCAAAGAACTGCCAACACCCAGTTTATCGCAGACAAAACCGCAAAGCCCTTCCAGGCGCTGAATTTTTTCGAACATATTACCTAAATCTTTCTGAAAAATCAAGTTTTTTAATTGCGGGGCGTAATCCGGCAGGCGTTTCTTCATGTCTTCGTCAAAGAAAAACATGCTGTCCTTCAGTTTCGCCTCCAGGATATTCTCATATACCTTTTTTACCAGTCTTTTATCGCGCTTACCGTCTATCACGGCTATGAATTTATTTACAAGCTCCCCGTTTTTTGAAACGGGGAACACCCTCTGGTGCTTGGCCATGCTGGCCTTGAGCACATCCGCGGGAAGCTCTAAAAATTTACTGTCAAAATCCCCGGTAAAAACATCCGGGGAATTAACCATAAAAGTCACCTCTTCCAGGAGCGGCTCGCTTATATCCTTATCCGCGCCGAGCCTGTCAATCTCCTTTGATATCAGGCTCTTTATTCTTTCCCTTCTCTCTCCGGAGTCTATCAATTTTAATTTTTTCAGATACAGCGCGGGTGTCACGGAAGCGACTTTCTTCTGAGGCGCTCCGCCCAGCCCGATGTCGACATTATCCCTCCCGAACAACACCATCACCGATTCTATGGGCCTGGCGAAACGCAGGCCCGAATCATCCCATCTCATTGTCTTCGGGAAATGGATCTCTTTTATGACGCGCGGGACTATCTCTCTGAGAATGTCTCTTGTCCCGCGGACCTTTTCCTTTTTTTCGACAAACACGTATTCCCCTTTCGGGGTATTCTTGATCTTCAAATCACCGACTTTTACTCCCTGATTTTTCGCGAAGCCGAGCGCCTGCTTCGTGGGATTGCCCCTTTCGTCAAACGCTATCCTTTTAGGCGGCCCGACGATCTCCGCGCGGGCCTCTTCCTGCCGCACCGGTACATCCTTGATGCAGCAGATCAATTTATCCTTTGCCCCCAAATCCCCCTTGACGGGAACCGTGGCGCCCGCGTCTCTTACGCGGTTCAATCCGAATTCACGAAGAAACTCGTCATTCATAAAACGGAGCGCGCGCCTGATATAGCTCACGGGCAGCTCCTCGACGTTTATCTCCAATAAAAAATCCGCTTTTTCTTTTTTCATGGCTCACCTAAGTTGACACACGAGTAATACTCCTTTTGTCAACTTAGCCGATATAAAGTTCGGCGCAGCGTTTCGCCAGCGCCCTGACACGGCCTATGTAGCGCGGCCTCTCGCTCTGGCTCACGGCGCCTCGCGCGTCCAGCATGTTGAACGCGTGCGATGCCTTCAGGACAAAACCGTAAGCGGGATAAACAAGCCCTTTTCCCAATAACCTGGCGGCCTCTTTTTCAAAAAATTCGAACAGCCTGAGATACATGTCTATATCGGCTTCCTCAAAATTATACCTGGAATATTCTATCTCATGACGCCTGTGCATATCGCCGTACGTCACGCCGTCATGCCACTCCAGATCAAAGAGATTGAATTTATCCTGTATGAACATACATATGCGCTCAAGGCCGTAGGTGATCTCCGCCGAGACCAGATCCAGTTCAATGCCCCCGACCTGCTGAAAATAAGTAAACTGCGTTATCTCCAGGCTGTCAAGCCAGACCTCCCACCCCAGGCCTGACGCGCCTAAAGTAGGTGACTCCCAATCGTCCTCCACAAACCTTACCTCGTGAGACTTTATATCTATGCCCAATGCCCTCAGGCTGTCAAGATACAGTTTCTTTATATCCCTCGGAGAGGGTTTCATGATTACCTGATATTGATAATAATGCTGAAGCCGCAGGGGATTATCCGCGTACCTGCCGTCGCAAGGCCTCCTTGACGGCTGCGCGTAGGCGGCCTTCCATGGATCCTTGCCCAATGACTTTAAAAATGTCGCGGGATGAAATGTGCCCGCGCCTACCTCAGTGTCGATAGGCTCCACTATCAAACACCCTTTTTCAGACCAGTACTTATTCAGTTTCTCAACCACTTCCTGAAAGGATAATTTTCTCATACAATCCTTTTTGTCACCACGTTACAATATATTTATTTTAAGAATCTAACCGTCTTCAGCGGTCTGTCCAGATTATCCTCTATTATCTTCCACGTGACCTTTTTTATCTCCCGGCCCACGTCAGCCGTCAATTTTATCCTGGAGGCGGCCCGGCAGGAATCTCTCTCAAAACACGAAAGGGTGGACGCGGCGCCCTTTGTTAATTTAAAGCTGTCCGCCCCGGGCCAGAAACCAAGCCCTTCCAACAGCTTGACCTCAAAAAATCTTATTGTGGAGCCGACGTCCTTGCCGTTGTCCAGCGACCTCAGCGCCGTCACCAGACAATCGAATATCTCCTCTATCTTCATGCCCGGCTCCGTGAACACGTCAACAAGCTCAAGCAGATAATACGCCGAGGCGGCGCGGTCCCAGTCCTTGAGGATATTTAAAAATACCTCCTGGGTCTCATACTGCGAGATTATCGATATGCCGCTTTTTTTCTTTTCGTAAAAAACTATGTGATCCAGCCCGAAAAACAGGGGATTGGCGCCGCTCGTCGGCCTGGAACCCCTGACGCCCTTCAAAATCCCGGGCACCTTTCCGAAATCTCTTGTAAAAAAAACAAGAATAAGGCTCGTCTCCCTAAGATCCTTCTTTTTCAGAAGGACCGCTTCCGTCTTTTGTATCGCCATGACCGATTCTTTGGGGATTCACCGCCCCTCCGGATATAATCATTTTCATGCCTTCCGCGACAGACATCTCCAGGTCTATGACATCTTCCCTGGGGACAAGGACCAGCATCCCGGAAGTCGGATTTGGGGTGGTCGGCAAAAAAATGTTTATCACGTGTTCTTTTGTCTTTTGCTGTACCTCCCCTTCCGCGTCGGAAGTCACGAATCCCAGGACATAGATCCCTTTCCTGGGATACTCGACCAGCACAACCCTTTGAAAAAGAGACCTGTCCTTGTCAAAAAACGCGGACGATATCTCTTTCAGGCCGCCGTAAATAGTGCTTATGAGAGGGACCTTGTACAGCATCTTTTCCGCGGAACCCATTATCTTTTTTATGAAGAGTATTCTCGCCGCGAAACCTATCAGGGTCAAAAGCGACAACAATATGAAGAATATCACGACCTTTGTCAAAAACTCGACGTTCGAGCCGGAAAGCCACCTGCCCAGAATGTTCATTATGGGTTCCAGAAACCACGCGTTCAGCCTGGCCACTATAAAATACAGCACCCATGCCGTGAGGACCAACGGCACCATCATCAATAGCCCCGTGAAAAAACTGAATTTTATCTTTCTGAACGTCTTCATTATTTCCTCAACAGCTGAAATATCAACAACGTCACCAGGATGCCGGATACCCCCCCGACAAAAACCTCAGGAAGACTGTGTATGGCGTTTCTCACCCTGCTGGTCGCCACCAAAAACGCCAGCACGAACACCAGGAATACCACCAAGCTAGTCGGATAAACAAGAGAGATTATGGTCCATATCGAAAACGCTATGGCGCTGTGGCCGCTCGGCATCCCGCCTCTCAGGGGAGTGCCTTTCTGAAGCAGGATCTTACTCAGGATAACCATGACAAACACCACTATAAGCACTATAAATGTGATATGCCAATTCGAATCCCGTATCTTTATTATGTTATCCTCTATCCTCAACCCAACCCTGCTCACGAACAATATATAGCCCACTATGGTCGCGGCTATGGCGCTCATGAGAACCGCGCCGGCGGCTATGTCCTTGACTATCCTGGCCAAAGGATGAAACTCCTTGCTGAAAAGGTCTATGGTGTGCTCTATGGCCGTATTGAACATCTCCGCTATCAGCACGAACGCTATCGTGATACACAGGAGTATCAGCTCAACGTATGTGAAATTCAGGAACACGCCGGCCAACAGCGCCGAGAAGCCTATTAAAAAATGCAGGCGCATGTTGCGCTGGGTCCTCAGGACATATATAAAACCCTCTATGGCGGCGTTAAAACTCTCAACTAAGTTCTGTCTCTGCAAATCCCCTCCAGTATCTCTTTTTCCATTGACCTCATCTTTTTCCTGTCCCCGGTCTTCTCGTCGTCATAACCCAGCAAGTGCAGTATACCGTGCACCAGATACAGGTCCATCTCTTTCTGAACGGGTATCTTCCTGGCCGCGGCCTCCCTCATGGCGGTCTCGACAGATATCACCACGTCCCCAATCACGGGATTATCCGGATTAAAACCTTTTTTCTCTCTAAGGTAAAAAGCCAGGACGTCGGTCGCGGAATCCACGCCCCTGTATTTCCGATTAAGATCCTTTATATAAGCGTCGTCCACGAAAACCAGGCTTAATTCCGCGTCGTCCTCGGCCATGGCCTTCAGGGCGACGTCCGCGCGCCTTAATATCTTTTTTTTGTCGAGTCTTATCTTGTCCTGCAAATCCTGGATATCAATCCGCATGCCGCTATTTTTTACCCGTCTCTTCAGGATACTCCACCCGCGTATGATACATCCCTGTCAATATATGAGTAAACACCTCCGCGATCTTCTCGAGGTCTTTCAGGGTAAGATCGCACTCGTCCAGCTGGCCGTCTATGAATTTGTTGTTTATAATCTTTCTCACCAGTCCTTTTATGCTGGCGGGGGTGGGATCGTCCACTGAGCGCGAGGCGGCCTCCACTGAATCAGCCAGGAGCACGCAGGCCGCCTCTCTTGTCTGCGGCTTTGGGCCGGGATACCTGAAACCCTCCTCGGCCACTTCTTCCATTGTCTTCTCCAGCGCCCTCTTGAAAAAATAAAAAACCAATCCCGTGCCGTGATGCTGTTTTATTATATCTATGATCTTATTATTAAGGTTGTGTTTCTGAGCGAGCTCCACGCCGTTTTTAACGTGATTTGTTATTATGAGACTACTCATGGTGGGCGTGAGCTTGTCGTGCGCGGACTCAGGCGTGGACTGGTTTTCGCTGAAATATGACGCCTTCTCGATTTTTCCTATGTCGTGAAAATAAGAGCTTACCCTGGCCAGGAGCGAATTCGCCCCTATGGACTCGCACGCCGCCTCAGCGAGATTTCCGACAACCAGGCTATGATGGTATGTCCCGGGCGCCTTCATCACCATCTCTTTCAATATTGGATGGTTCAAGTCCGAAAGTTCCAACAGGCTTATATCCGTCACCACCTTGAACATATTCTCGAATATCGGCAGGACGCCCGTCACTACCACAGCGGATATCACCCCATTAGCGAGCCCCAGGAAGGCCTCCGTGATATATGTATTAAACTCCAGGGAATTCACGAGCCCCACCCCTATGAGATATGACATGTTAGCGAACCCGACTGAAAAACCGGCCACTATCAACTGGGACCTGCGCCTCACGTTTTTCACGGCGAATATGCCTATCATGCCGCCCACCACTGACATCGCGACTATATCCAGCCTGTTCACCGATATCATGCCTACCAATATACTGAGGAAACACGTGGTGATTATCGCCAGCCTGCTGTTTAATAATATCGCTATCAGCATCGAGGCCGCGGATACGGAAATCATGGTGCTGGGCCAAGGCGACACAACTATGAGCTTGGCGGAAAGCACGGTCAAGATACAGACTGCGGACAATAGCACGAGCTCCTTATTCCCTACTATGAGGTCAGGCTCGTAAAATTCTATATAAAGCACGAGGAGCAGCATGAACAATATGATGATTATCGCCATACCTGAGGATTGACCCATCTTGCCCGAATACGAATCGCGCTGTTCAATGGCCTCAAGCTTCGAAATGTCCTCCTTCAGCACGCGCTCGCCTTTATTCAATATCAACTCGTTCTTTTTTATCTCCACCATATTGTAAATCGGCTGTATCTTTCCAGCGGCGCCCTGCTTCCTGGATTCAGTCCCTTCTTTGTCGTACGTTATGTTAGGATACGCCATCGCGCCGACAAAATCCGACAACAGGGCCTTCTCTTTCCTGTCTTTCGCCGCGGCAACCGTCTGTTCCGCCTTCTTTCTGGCGTCCTGCGGGGTCATGAGTTCGTGCGTGGACACCGCGTCTTCCTTATTAGCCGCCCTATCCAGGATCCTTATCGTCTTCAATCCCGTTTCTTTCATCCTGGCAACGTCAGCCGCCGAGATCACACCCTGCTCCATGACATGCCTCAGCGCGGCTTCCGCGTCTTTAAAAAATGACATGGGGTCCTTCAATTCCAGGACGCCTTTCACGACCGCCTCGGGGATGCCGTGAGCCGACGCGATTTCCCTGATCCTTGCCTCAAGACCCTCGATTGCCGCCTCTTGATTTTTCAGGCCCATGACGGATTCAAAGAACGCCTTGGATTTTTTCAACAGATGGTCCACGGCCTCGGCGTCAAACACGTAAACAGGCGCCACCGTATCCGTGACCTCTTTTCTCGCCTCTTCTGTCGCCCTGTAATTGATGTCTCCTTTTACGACAAAATCGTAAGGCGCGTAAATGGCCTTGAGGACAATGTCCCCTTCGCGGAATTCCGTCCTGGAAAAACCCCTGGCCCATTCCACTATCGCCACCAGCATGACGCAAGCGGCCACCGCGATGGCAACGTGGGAAAATTTATTGATGCTAAGCCTTATCTTCTGTTTTTTGCTAAGTGTCTTTCTCATGTGTATCCTTATTGCCTTCCACCTCTCATAAAAATCATTCTTCCGGTATCGCCAATTTCTGACCCGGCCTGATCTTGTCGGGACTTCTTAGCGTGGTCTTGTTGGCCTCGTAAATCTTCTTCCATTTTTTCGTGGTGCCGTACATCTTTTGCGATATCTTCTGCAGGGTGTCGTTCTTTTCCACCACGTAAAACCCAGTCCCGGACTGACTATTAACAACGCCTTCCTGCCTCACGGGCGCGCTATAAATCACCTGAGGAGCGTCAAAACCGCCCAAACGCGTGACGCCTCCCCGCTGGGCGGGCATCACCACTTCTTTTTCAGGAGACAAGCCGCCTTTCAAATAACCCCTGTTGCCGCTTAATTCATTATCCTGGCTTTTCGTCGATTTCTTGTAAAGAGAGGGCAATTCTATCTCTATGTCGTAAACCTCGCGGGTCTTTCTTTCCACGGTCTCATCGACAGGCGGAGGCGTGCCGACCAAAACGCCCCTGTTGCCCTTAATCTCCTGGTCAACCCTGTCAGCCTGATGCGAAGAAGTCCTGATCACGCAGCCCGATACGCAAAACATCACAAGCAAGACACCGCACATAACCGTATTCTTCATGAATCCTCCCGAATTTTGTGAAACAAACTTTGATCCCGAAGCCCGCTACTGTTTCTGCGGCGGACGAAGGGCCTCTATTGTTTTTATGCCTAATTCTTTTAACTGCCTCCCATCCACCGGGGACGGCGCGTCTGTCAAGGGACACCCCGCCTTCTGCGTCTTGGGAAACGCTATTACATCCCTTATGCTTTCCGAACCGCACATTATGGCGATAAGACGATCAAGGCCGAGGGCGATGCCTCCGTGCGGAGGCGCGCCGTAACTAAAGGCCTCGAGTAAAAACCCGAACCGTTCTTTTGCCTCGTCCATGCCAAGCCCTATCCGCTTGAATATCTTTTCCTGCAAATCCCTCCTGTGTATCCTGATACTGCCGCTCGCTATCTCAACGCCGTTTATAACAAGGTCATAAGCCCTTGACCTGACCTTCTCCGGCGCCGATTCTATCAAATCGATATCCTCTTCCACCGGATACGTGAACGGATGATGTTCCATATCCCACTTCTTCTCTTCCTCGTTATATCTGAAAAGAGGAAAACTCGTCACCCATAAAAACTGGAACCCTTCCTTTTTTTCCCTTATGTCGGGCTTGTCCGAATTGTATTTCTCCAAGGCCTCTTTATGGCTCATGCGCGGAAACGGTATCTTCAATTCCAGTCCCAGCGCATCCTTGAAGACCTGATAAAGAAGTTTTTCTATTGTCTCGAATATCTCTTCCTCGGTTATAAAAGAAAATTCCATGTCCAGCTGGGTAAACTCCGGCTGCCTGTCCGAGCGCAGGTCCTCATCCCTGAAACACTTGGCTATCTGAAAATACTTCTCGAAACCAGAAACCATCAAAAGCTGCTTGAACAGCTGAGGCGACTGGGGCAGGGCGAAAAATTTACCCCAGTTCAAGCGCGACGGCACCAGATAATCCCTCGCGCCCTCGGGCGTGGATTTCGTGAGTATGGGCGTTTCGACTTCCACGAACCCCCTCTCGTCCAAAAAATCCCTCATGGATTTTATTATCCTGTGCCTCAAAAAAAGTTTTTTCTGCATCTCAGGCCGCCTCAGGTCGATGTAACGGTACTTGAGCCGCACCTCCTCAGACACGTCTCCGGCGTTATCCAGCTCGAAGGGGATTGGGAGCGACGGATTGAGTATCTCTATCTCCTCAACGCCAAGCTCGACCTCGCCTGTCGGCATCTTGGGATTCTCGGTGCCCTTAGGCCTTTTCTGCACGACCCCTTTCACGCTTATCACATATTCACTTCTCAGTTCCTCGGCTTTTTTATTCTTGTAAAACACGATCTGGGTCATGCCCGCCCTG
>JBAZOA010000011.1:0-26650 GCA_041648935.1 Candidatus Omnitrophota bacterium
AAAAGTTACCGCGTGTCCAGTCCGTGTCCGTTTCGCCGGGACACGGGGGATATTGGTGGAAAACCGCGACTTAGCTTCTGTTTCTAATTGCTCGATGCTATGTCTGAGTTGTTCATACACCCCCCGTTCGATCAAACGCACTCTCCCTATAGACTCTTTTAAAAAACCATAAAGTTCGGACTGCTTTTCTCGCATTTCAGACAATGTCGCTGTTCTTACGGGAGGCCTTGCATAATTTAAAAGGGTTACCATAGCATCTATAAAAGTAGAATCGCCCTCTGGGTCAACCGGATCTACATATAACAAACTAGCTTGATCAATGCATTGAATATGCCCTTCTGGCGTTATAAAAAACTGAAAGTCCCCCGCTAAAACTTTGCCAATATCCGCCAACCTTCTTTTAATCTCCAGAAGCTCCTCTATGGTTTCGGTGGTTATAGATTCTCCCATTACTTCAGGAAAATCGCCAGGAACCACGTCCGTTACAATGTTAATTTTCCCCTCTTTGTCCATATACTTACCATACACTGCCGGACCTATGCCAAGCTGATCCGCTATCATTGCCCCTTTAAAATCTCTCATCATGGCTTCGTTTATTTGTTTGGCCGTGTCCATCGGATAATAAGTTTTAACTGCTACCGGCCTGCCGCTATCAAGAAAACCTAACCTAACGGCGCCGGCGGAGCCACTATGCGTCATGCTCACTAAAAAAATGGGCTTATTCAAAAATTTAATATTCACATCTTGAATCTCTTCCAAGGACTCCGGCAATTTATTTATGCCCCTGGCATTTCTAAAACTACTGGTATAACCCAAATCCTTGGCTGTTATATTGGCGGTAAGAAGATACCTGCCGTCCGTTTTATTGCGCTTCAAATATGCTAATACGCCGCCACCATTATCCGCGCCCCCCAAATTATCTGAAACCTTGCTTAAAATAGGGTGCGTGTTGGTTGGCCCAAAAAACCTCTTTGTAAAATTTTCTTTTTTATCGCTGCTATTCGCCATCGGCACCCTTAATTTCCCGCTTTCGTTCATTTGGCTTGTCAAACCCTCATTTAATTCCCCTGAATACACCAGTCCTGAGGCCAAAAAGGCGTGGATAATTACCATGGGCATTATTTTCTGTAACGTGCGCTTATTTATTATCATAGATATAACCTATGTGTTGACTGATAAAAAATCCCGGGCACGTCCCTTATTAGTATGTGGTCTCTGCCATGGGAGAGAGGCCATATTAAGAGGCGATGCCCGAGAAATATCCTTTTTAATAAATTTAACAAAAAGGCCAGGTCTCCTTCTACCTGGCTATTGAGACCCATGGCCTATACTTAAATCTTTTATAATCTCTATAATAAGCATACCTCATTCTTCTCATTCTGTCAAGACTTGCCAAAATTTTTAAATTCGTGAGGAGTAAGTTGACAAAAGGAGTATTACTTGGGTGTCAACTTAGGACCTGTTTTATCGTTTGACATGCTATTTTGAATAATGTATACTTATCATATAAATTTAAATCGGTTCATCGAGGCAATAATGCCCCGGAAAGGACCTGTTTCTTGAAAGACAAAATACAACCTAAATGGCGCACGCCAAAGTTAGCCGTTTTGACCAGAGGAAAACCTGAAGAAGCTGTCCTGGCTAGCTGCAAAAACACAACATTGGCGGCCGGACCATACGGCCCAGGGACCCTGGAAGATGGGTGCTATTTTGTTGAAGAAGATATCTGTATGGCGGGATGCAACACTCAAACCACTTCGTGATTAGTTTCAAAACCAACCCACCGTTACTGCCTTTTTCTCTTTCCTTATGACTTACAATGGCGTCCCCACGGGGATTTGAACCCCGGTCGTCAGATCGAAAATCTGATGTCCTGGACCAGGCTAGACGATGGGGACGAATTATTCTTCTTTTTCTTCTGGCACCACATGGGCGATGGAGGAAACCTTGTCGCCTGAATCAAGTTTTATTATATGCACGCCTTGCGCGCTTCTACCCGTGGATCTTATATCTTTTACGCTCAGGCGGACAATCATGCCTTTCTGAGTTATGACCATGAGTTCGTCCTGGTCATTGACTGTTTTAAGGCCGACCGCTTCGCCGTTTTTATTTGTAACCTTTACATTTATTATGCCTTTGCCGCCTCTGGATTGTTTTCTGTATTGGTCTATCGCCGTTCTTTTCGCGAAGCCTTCGGAGGTGGCTGTCAAAACAGTAGAATCTTTTTTGGCGATCTGCATCGCTATGACCCTGTCTTTCTTGCCGAGCCTTATGCCCTTTACGCCCTTGGCGCCCCTGCCCATGTCCCTCACCTGCTTCTCGGGGAACCGGATGGCTTTGCCTAAATACGTCGCGATAAGCAGCTCCTGATGGCCGTCTGTAAGCTCCACTTCTATCAGCTCGTCGTCTTTTTCGAGCGTTATGCCGATGATACCGCCTTTTCTCGGATTTGAATACGCCATGAGGTCTGTTTTTTTAATCAGCCCGTTTTTGGTCGCCATTACGACAAAATCGCCTTCTTTGAATTCCCTTACCCTGACATATGAGGAGATATTCTCCCCCTGTTCGAGCTGCAGGAGGTTTATTACCGCCTTGCCTCTCGCGGAACGGCCTGCCTGCGGGATTTCATAAACCTTCAACCAGTGCACCCTGCCTTTATTTGTAAAAAATAAAATATACTCATGCGTGGACGCGATAAAAAGATGCTCCACAAAATCTTCTTCTTTCATGTCAATACCGGTAACCCCCGCGCCGCCCCTGCGCTGCCTCCTATAGGCATCCACCGGCAAGCGCTTTAAATAGCCGGCATGGCTTATTGTAATGACCATGTCTTCTTCTTTGATCAGGTCTTCTATCTCTATATCCTCCACCTTGCCCACTATCTCGGTTCTCCGCTCGTCCCCGTATTTTTTCTTTAATTCCAACGCCTCATCCTTGACTATCTCCAGGATCTTTTTCTCGCTTTTAAGAATCGCCTTGTATATCTCTATCTTCTTTATAAGCTCGATATACTCATTTTCTACCTTGTCTCTTTCAAGGGCTGTCAGGCGCTGCAGCTGCATTTCCAGGATTGCCTGGGCCTGAACGTCGCTCAAATCAAAGTTTTTCATCAGGGCGGCCTGAGCCGTTTTTGGATCTTTTGACTCCCTGATGGTCTTTATAATCTGGTTCAGGTGGTCTATGGCGATCTTAAGGCCCTCTAATATATGCGCCCTTTTCTCGGCTTTATTCAATTCAAACTGCGTTCTTCTTCTTACAATCTCGCGCCGGTGCTTTATATACGCCTCCAGCATTTCTTTTAAATTCAGGACCTTCGGCTTGTTATCGACAAGCGCGAGCATTATGATCCCAAAGCTTTCCTCCATCTGGGTATGCTTGTAAAGCTGGTTAAGGATTATCTCCGCGTTCTGGTCGCGCTTTACCTCCACGACAATCCTCATACCCTCGCGGTCAGATTCATCCCTTATGTCAGAAATACCTTCTATCTTTTTATCCTGGACAAGGCCGGCTATATTTTCTATGAGTTTCGATTTATTGACCTGATATGGTATCTGCGTGATAATAATGGCCTCTCTGCCCTGTTTTTGTTTTTCAATACTCGCCCGCGCGTGAATCTTCAGGAGGCCCCTGCCTGTTTCATACGCGTTCTTTATGCCGTCTCTGCCGCATATGATGCCGCCTGTTGGAAAATCCGGACCCTTGACAATCTTCATCAGATCTTTTACGGCGGCTTCCGGATTGTCGATCAATTCCGCTATCGCGTCCACTACCTCGCCCAGGTTATGAGGCGGGATATTTGTCGCCATGCCGACGGCTATGCCGCTCGAACCATTTACCAATAAATTCGGCAGCCTGGCCGGCAACACCATGGGTTCTTCCAGGGTTTCGTCAAAATTAGGGGTAAATTTTACCGTGTCTTTATCTATATCCGTGAGTATCTCGTCGGCGATCGCCGCCATGCGCGCTTCAGTATAACGCATCGCGGCGGCCATGTCCCCGTCAACCGACCCAAAATTGCCCTGGCCGTCTATGAGGGGGTATCTGAGAGAAAAATCCTGAACCATCCTGACCAGGGAATCATACACGGCCGTGTCGCCGTGCGGGTGATATTTGCCAAGCACCTCTCCAACGATCCTCGCGCATTTCTTGTATGGTTTTGAGTGCTCCAGCCCAAGCTCTCTCATCGCGTAAAGAATCCTTCGGTGCACAGGCTTTAATCCATCGCGCACATCCGGGAGGGCCCTCCCCACGATTACGCTCATGGCGTAGCTTATATACGAATCCTTCATTTCGTCTTCAATGTAAACGGGGACTAATTTTTCGTTTTGCGCGTACATCTAAAATCCTTTCGGACGGGTCATGGGCCCGCCCCTGCATTATATATCTAAATTTCTAACCTCCAGGGCGTGCTTCTCTATAAAAGCTCTCCTGGGCTCAACGGCGTCACCCATGAGCACCGTAAACATCTCGTTTGCCTCTACGGCGTCTTCCATGGTAACCTTTAAAAGCGTGCGGGTTTCCGGGTTCATGGTGGTTTCCCAAAGCTGTTCCGGATTCATTTCCCCCAGGCCCTTGTATCTCTGTATCGAAAGGCCTTTCTTCGCTATCTCTCTCACATAATCAAGGCATTCTTTTAGCGTGCCGAGTTCTTTCGTGTCGTGTTCCTCCGATGTTATCTTGTATGGTTTTTTCTTTTCCTTGCCTTTTTCTTTTTTGTCCCCTTTGTCCGCTGGCGCGGGGCATTCTTCTAAAACATTAAAACCTAACTTTTCTATCCTGTCGATTGCCTTTTCCATGTCTCTCGCGCCGTAAAATTCTACAACGCCCAGCGTTTTTTCATCTACCTCAACGTCTTTGCCCAGCTCTTTTTCTCTCTTGGCTACCGCCTTTGCCAGCTCATCATCATCATACAAAAATTGGGCCTTGCCCTCCACTTTTACCATAAAAAGTGGCAATTTTTTGGTCTTTGGGTGTCTAAAACACAGATATTTTGATAATTCCGCTCCACGTTTCATTATTGACGAGGATAGCCTGTCATACTCTAACACTAACTGCAAAAGCTCCTTTAGCGCGTTGGCATTAAAACTCTTTTTGTCGTTATTGCGCGTAAGCGTCAGGCCTTCTGTGCCCAATTCAAATAAAAACTCGTTCATCTTTTTTTCTGTTTCTATGTATTCTTCGCGCTTGCCCCTTTTTACTTTATATAACGGCGGCTGAGCTATATATATGTGTCCTTTTTCTATTAATGGCTGCATATGCCTGAAAAAGAGCGTTAACAGCAGCGTCCTGATATGCGAACCATCCACATCGGCATCAGCCATAAGTATGATCTTGTGGTATCTTAGCTTTAACATGTCGAATTCTTCGCCTATGCCCGCGCCGAGCGCGCTTATAATGGTGCGTATCTCCTCATTGCTCAAGACCTTGTCAAGTCTGGCTTTTTCAACGTTGAGAATCTTCCCTTTTATAGGCAATATCGCCTGAAACCTGCGATCTCTGCCTTGTCTGGATGAGCCTCCCGCCGAATCTCCTTCAACTATATATATCTCGCAGATGGCGGGGTCTGTCTCGGAGCAATCGGAAAGCTTGCCGGGCAGCGCCATGGAATCCAGGGCGCCTTTTCTTCTTGTCAGCTCCCTGGCTTTTCTCGCGGCTTCTCTCGCTCTCGCGGCGAGGATGGCCTTTTCAACAGCCTTGTTGGCCACCGAGGGATTTTCCTCAAAATACGCCCCCAAAGAATCATTAACAATAGAAGAAACAATGCCTTCCACTTCGCTATTCCCAAGCTTTGTCTTTGTCTGGCCTTCAAACTGCGGATTAGGGACTTTTACGCTTATGACAACTGTCAGGCCTTCTCTTATGTCTTCGCCCGACATCGCCACATCCGATTCCTTGAGCATGTTCTTGTTTTTGCAATACTGGTTTACAACCCTTGTAAGCGCGGACTTAAAACCGCTCAGATGAGTGCCGCCTTCCACGGTATTTATATTATTCACGAACGAGAATATGTTTTCGGAATAACCATCATTATACTGGAGGGCGATCTCGCACGTCACATCCTCCTTGGCCCCCTCGAAATAAATAACTTTTTTATGAAGCGTGGTCTTGTTTTTATTGAGATATTCCACGAACGACACGACACCGCCGGCGAACTGAAATTCGTTTTCCTTGTCGGTGCGCTCGTCTATGATCTTTATCTTGAGGCCCTTGTTTAAAAAAGCAAGCTCTCTCAGACGGTTGCTGAGGGTCTCGTACGAATATTCTATGGGACAATTAACAAAGATCTCCTTGTCGGCCTTGAAAGTCACGGCGGTACCGGTAGTCTTGGCCTTGCCCACCACGGTTAGCTTGGACGCGGTCTTGCCTTTTTCATATTTCTGGTGATACACCTTGCCGTCTCTTTTTACCTCCACCTCCAGCCATTCGCTGAGGGCATTCACGACGCTGACGCCCACGCCGTGCAGGCCGCCGGAAACCTTATACGAGCGGTGGTCGAACTTGCCCCCGGCGTGAAGAGTGGTAAGGACTACCTCGACCGCCGGTTTTTTCTCGCCCTTGTGCGTGTCAACCGGTATGCCGCGGCCGTCATCCGAAACCGTAACGCTGTTATCCACGTGAACGGTAACTTCTATGTTGGCGCAATGCCCGGCCATCGCCTCGTCAACAGAATTATCCACCACTTCATAGACAAGATGATGGAGCCCTCTCGTGGATATGTCACCGATATACATGGCGGGTCTTTTCCTGACCGCGTCCACGCCCTCGAGCACCTGTATAGTCGTCGCGTCGTATTTTTCCTGTTTCGGCATCTTAATTTATCTCCCCTATCTTGAGCCTTATATCCTCTATCTTGTCCTGCCCCACTTGTTTTTTGATCTCGTTTATTATGTTTTTCTTTTTCAGGTTCAGCGCGTAAAGCCAGGTGGAGCTGTCAACCTCCACTATCAAGACCTTCTGTTTCAGGTTCACGGGCCTGGCGTGCTCCAGGGCGGCCTTACCGGCCGCCCTGCCCCAGATATCCCGTATCTCTTCTCTCGTTCCGCGGCCTTTTTTTTCTAATTTTTTTATTACGCTGTCTATTACCTTTTTTATCTCTTCGGGCTTTTGCTTTTTTTGTTTTGTCATGCGAGCTGCATGGGAAGGACCAGGTATAAATACCAGTCCTCTATCCTTATAACGGCCGGCTTATCCGCGCCGACAATCTCGACGCCTATCTCGTCTTTGGGCACCACCTTCAGGGCCTCTATTATGTAATTCGGATTGAAGCCGACCGCTATCTCGGGCCCCTTGTAGGCGGCGTCTATCTCTTCCCTGGCCTCTCCTATGTTCGGGTTCGACTTGGAAATTACTATCTTATTTTTTAATATCTCAAATTTCACCGATTGCGAGTCCGGGGTCGTCAAAAGAGCGGCCCTTTTTATGCCCAACAAGAACGCGTCCCTGTTAACGCCCACTTTTTCCTGCGCCTCCTTCGGGACAACCTGTTCATAATTAGGAAAGGCCCCTTCTATAAGCCTGGATATGATGGTTATGTTCTCGATTTCGAACTTCAGCTGGTTCTCGCTGAAGATAATCTTGGCCTCCCCGTCTTCCCCCAGGACTCTGTTTAACTCGTATATGGTCTTTGATGGTATCACCACGGCCTTGTTGAGCCCGTCTTTTTCTATGTCTTTTTTCACCACGCTCAATCTTTTCCCGTCTGTGGTGACCATGATCAGTTTTTTGTTTTTGAAAATAAACAGCGCCCCATTTAACACATATCTTGATTCGTCGTGCGACATTGAAAAACATGTCATATTAATCATGTTCTTCAATACCCCCTGCTTTATCACAACGCTTGGCTCCTGCTTAAACTCCGGCAATTTAGGGAAATCCTCTTTTGGCAGGCCGACGATTTTAAAGAAACACTTACTGCATTTTATCGACATGGAGTTGTTTTTCATGGTGCTTATCGATATGTCTTCGTCCGGCAATTCTTTTATAATGTCGCTGAATCTTTTCGCCGGCACCGTTATGGCGCCTTCTTCCTCAACATCTGTTTCAAACGCGGAAGAAATACCTATATCAAGATCCGTGCTGGTTAGTGTGACCTTATTTTTGTTTGTTTCTATTAATATGTTTGAAAGTATCGGTAAAGCGCTTTTTGAGGAAATCACGTTTTGCACGTTTTGTATGTTTTTTAAAAGCACGTGTTTTAAAATTTTTATTTTCATCAATCCTCCGAAAGAATGCTGTTATATTTTTAAATTAAAAAATAGTAGTATTAATAGTATTCTTTGTGGATAAGTTGAAAACTATTAAACCCAAGGATAATATTATAGTTATGAAATATAAATAATCCACAAAAAAAGAAAAAATAAACACAATATCAGTTATTTATCTCCAGCATCAGCTTGTTGATGAGGTTCTTCACATTTTGGTTCTTCTTTAAATCCATGTTCACCTTATCGCAGGCGTGGATGACGGTTGAGTGGTCTCTCCCGCCGAAAAAATCGCCTATCTCGGGCAGCGTGAGATTGGTTAGTTCTCTGGCCAGATACATCGCTATCTGCCTCGGGTACGCGATCTGCCTGTTTCTTTTTTTCGTCTTCATGTCGGACGCCTTCATGTCGAAGTAATCAGCCACTTTTTTCTGTATGAGCTCCACCGATATCTTTTTTGTCGTTTCAGAAAGCGCGTCCTTTAACACATCCTTAGCCAGGGCCAGGCTGATATCCTTGTTTTCAAGAGACGCGTAGGCTATGATTTTTATCAGGACCCCCTCTAACTCCCTTATGTTTGTCTTGATCCTTTCCGCTATGAAGTACAGCACGTCGTCCGGCAGCTTGGTCGCGTTGCGTTCCGCCTTTTTCTTCAATATCGCCATGCGGGTCTCAAGGTCGGGCGGCTGGATGTCGGTGACAAGGCCCCACTCAAACCTGGATACAAGCCGTTCCTCGAGCCCGGGTATCGATTTCGGCTGTCTGTCGCTTGACAGCACTATCTGCTTGTGGCTGTCGTACAGGGTGTTGAAGGTATGGAAAAATTCCTCCTGAGTGGATTCCTTGCCCGCGATGAAATGTATGTCGTCTATCAGGAGCACGTCCACGCTGCGGTACTTTTCCCGGAATTTCGCCGTGGTCCTGTTCTGTATGCCGTTTATGAGCTCATTGGTGAAGCTTTCGCTCGAGGTATAGAATAACTTCATGCCCTTGTGCGTCTCGGATATGTAATGGCAAGCCGCCTGCATCAGGTGGGTTTTTCCTAATCCTACTCCGCCGTATATGAACAAGGGGTTGTACGCCTTCGCCGGCGACTCTGCTATGGCGAGCGTCGCCGCGTGCGCGAATCTGTTCGAAGGCCCTACCACGAAACCCTCAAAGGTGTATTTGGGGTTCAGATAGAAAGGTCTTTTTTGCCCCGGCCTTTCCGCCGCCGCCGGAGGTCTTTGGTTTTCCGCCGCCGGGCTTATCCCGACCCGTTCTTTTATCACGAATCTGATCGGGATCACCTTTCCTATGGTCTTCAGTATGGAGATATTAAGGATGTCTCTATAATGGTCGTAGATCCAATCTTTGAAAAAGTTGGACGGCACCTCTATTATAAGCGATTCGTCGGTCACATTCGAAAGCCTGGTCTGGGTAAACCAGTTTTCAAAGGCCTGCTCCCCTATTTCCTGCTTGGTGTGTTCCAGGATCTTGTTCCACAGACTGGCTAAATCAAAGGTCATGATATTATCCACAAGTTTTCAACATTATAACAGCCGGTTTTTTGTTTTTCAAGTTAAATCTTGCGCCCAAGCCGACTCTCCCGCGCCAGGGCCGCGGATGGCAGGCGCGAGGAATATCGCTTGGGCGTCAACTTAGTGCTTGACGACGCGGGGGTACGCGTTTATAATATATCATCTAAGCGAGGGCGAAATGAAAAAACATCTTACCAGAAAAAGTCTTTTAAAAGGCAAGCGCAAGCACGGATTCAGGGCCAGGATGGCCACCTCTACGGGCCGGTCTGTCCTGAGGCGCAGGAGACAAAAAGGCAAGCACAAGCTTACCGTGTAATGGCCTCGAACAGCTTTTCACAAAAAGAACGCCTGCGAAAGAACAGTTCGATCAGGGGCGTTTTTAATAAAGGCGTTTTATATAGGGCCGGATTAATTGACCTTTATTTGCTGAAAAGAGATGATGACCCCGTGGTTAACCGGTGCGCCTTTATATGCAGAAAAGGCCTGCATCAGAAGAAGAGCGTTTTGAGGAACAGGATACGCAGGGTTCTGCGGGAGGCCTACAGAAAGAAAAAGCATTTATTCCCAACCGGTTACGACATAGTGATAATCGCCAAAGGCGTCAAGGAATACACCAAATCAGGCCTCGTGGAAAAAGAGATAGCGGATGTTTTTAAAAAACACGTTAAAAAATAGCATAAAATTTTATCATAACTACTTGTCTTCGCTCATGTTATGTAAATGTAGGTTTTATCCTTCCTGCTCCGCGTATACGCTTGAGGCGATAGAAGACAAGGGCGCGGTTTTAGGTTTATTAAAGGGCCTTAAAAGGATTGCGCGTTGCAACCCTTTTCATCCAGGCGGATTTGACCCCTATAAAAAATAGAAAGAAGACATATGGAAAAACGACTTTTGCTCGCCGTGACGCTTTCGATAGTAGTATTGTTAACCTATCAGGTTATTTTGACCAAGGTCAACCCCCCTCCTTTGCCAGGAGCGGTCAGGATCCAGGAGCCCCCTGTCCGGCCCGCGGAACAAAAAGAGGCCGTACCCGCGGAAGCCGTTAAAACCATCCTGCCGGATTCCGCGGTCATAAGGACGGTTCAGGGAGAAAGATATAAAATAGATATCGCTGACATAGGCGGGTCGATCAGCAGGATAACGATAAAGGATCCTCTCGGCCATGATTTGAACCTGGTGGATAACGCGGCCTACGAAGCGGGGGTACTTTCGATGAAAGGAAGTGGGGCCTTATCAAATCTGTCGTCGGAAAATTTCTCGCCGGGGTCTGCGTCTGGGACAATGTCTTTTCAAAACAGTGATTTCCGCGTCGAAAAGAACATCGCCTTTCTGAAAGACACCCAGGGCATGAAGGCGTCTTTAAAGATAACAAATGTGTCAGGCGCCGGCAAGGCGGTCTCGTTTGACATTGTCGCCGCGTCAAACATATCCAAGAAAGAGGTCTACGAACAAAAATTAATAGAGATAAACATCTGCTTCAAAGACGGGAAAATAAAGCGCTTAACAGGAGCTAACCTATTGAAATATAATAGGTTATACGCAGAAGGCATAGAATGGATAGCCTTAAAAAATAAATATTACGCGATTGTCGCGAAGCCCGGGTTTACCCCGAAAGGCGTTTTTACAAAAGGCGTCGCCGGAGAGCCTGTGATTGGGTTTATAGTGGAGGACGACAATGTTTCCCATGGCGAGACAAGAACCTATAATATAGATTTTTATGTGGGGCCCATGGAGATAAAAGAGCTGGAAAAAGTCGATCAGGGCTTTACAAAGGTCCTGAACTTCGGTTTTCTTACAAGCATAAGCCTCGTGCTCCTGAGCATATTGAAATTTTTCAACGCGATATTCCACAACTACGGCGTGGCAATACTTCTCCTGACGCTTTTTGTCAGCTTGTTCCTGTATCCGTTGACCTTTAAAAGCCTGAAATCCATGCAGAAACTGCAGGAATTGCAGCCGCACATGGAAAAGATCCGGTCCGAGCACAAAGACAACCCAGCCAAAGTCAATAAGGAAATAATGGAGCTTTATCGACGATATAAAGTCAATCCAATGGGCGGGTGCCTGCCGATGTTTCTTCAGATGCCGGTATTCATCGCTCTTTACAACACGCTTTCGCGCTCGGTGGAATTAAAGGGCGCGGGGTTTTTGTGGATAAAAGACCTGTCAATGCCCGACGCGTTTATACCCCTGAAATTCAGCCTGCCCGTGATAGGCAGCGCCATAAATTTATTGCCAATCCTGATGATAGGTGCTATGATATTACAGCAGAAGATGTCGCAGATAAAAGCGGCCGGCCAGACAGAGCAACAAAAGATGATGGCTGTCCTGATGCCCCTGATATTCGGGTTCATATTTTACTCACTGCCGTCAGGCCTTGTCTTGTACTGGCTGACAAATACTCTTATAACAAGCGGCCTGCAATTCATGATGTCTAAAAAATCGGCGTAACACATGAAAGATATTGGCAGCCATAAAAAAAACGAGGTAGAGATAGAAGCTAAAACAGCGCAAGAGGCGATTAATATAGCTTTAATTAAGTTAGGCGCCAAGAAATCAGAGGTTGATATAAAGGTGCTTAGAGAAGAAAACAAGGGTCTTTTTAGCATGCAGGGTACAAAATTAGCAAAGGTCAGGGTAACAAAAAAGATACAGTTTTAAGCGTAATGATACGGTTATGATACGGTTCTATGGCTAAAATAATAGCTGTTTGTAACCAAAAAGGCGGGGTAGGCAAAACAACAACAGTAATTAATCTAGGCTATTATCTTGCCCATAAAGAAAAAAAGACGCTTTTAATAGATCTTGACCCGCAAGCAAATACAACGAGCGGCCTAGGGCTTGAAAAATCGAAAATCTCGGTAAGTATATACGATGTATTAATCAATAACGCAAAGCCGCAGGATGCCTATCAGTCAATAGGCATGGATCGTCTTAGTTTGATTCCATCCCACATCAATCTCACCGGCGCTGAAATAGAGCTGGTTAGTTTCATGAACAGGGAGTATCGATTAAAGACAGCTTTAAAAGAAATAACAGATGATTTTGATTTTATTTTAATAGATTCCCCCCCGTCATTAGGGCTTTTAACAATAAACGCCCTGGCATCGGCAAGCTCGGTTTTGATACCAATTCAGTGCGAATATTACGCGCTGGAAGGCCTCAGTCAGCTGTTAAATACAGTGAACCTGGTAAAAGATAACTTAAACCCGGAATTAAACATAGAAGGGGTTTTGTTGACAATGGCTGATTACAGGACCAATTTGACCACAGAGGTAATAAACGAGGCGAAAGAGTTTTTTAAAGATAAAGTGTTTAAGACGATCATACCTAGAAGTATAAGATTAAGCGAGGCGCCAGGTTTTGGCAAGCCAATACATCTTTATGATAAGAATTCCATAGGCGCGAAGATGTATTTGTCTCTTGCCAATGAAGTACTTGGAGAGCCAATCCCAATAGGGGGTGGAGAAGAATGGAAAAAAGAGTTCTCGGTAGAGGCTTAGCGGCGTTAATACCGGAAAAATCAGCGGGAGCAGGGTTTAAATCAGAAACATCGGCGTCAGGGACACAGCAAGGCGTAGCCAGTCTTCCTATAGATAAAATCCAAGCCAATAAATACCAACCAAGAGAAGGGTTTGACAAAGAATCCCTGGAAGAGCTGGCTTCTTCAATAAAGGAAAAGGGCGTTATACAGCCGATCCTGGTTAGATTAAAACAGGATGGTTTTGAGTTAATAGCCGGTGAGCGCAGGCTAAGGGCCGCCAAGACGCTTGGGTATAAAGAAATCCCGGCGATTATTAAAGAAGCGTCTGATTTGGATTCACTGGAGATGGCCTTGATTGAAAACGTGCAAAGAGAAAATCTCAATCCGATTGACCAGGCAAGGGCCTATAAAAAGCTATCAGAAGAGTTTGATTTAACTCAAGAAAGAGTAGCTGAGACAATAGGCAAGGACAGGGCTACGGTAGCTAATATACTTAGATTGTTGACATTGCCGGCCAAAATACAAGAGTATGTTTCACGTGGAACAATTTCAATGGGGCATGCCAAGGCAATCTTAGGTTTAGATACGGAAATGGCACAAATGAGATTGTGCACAAAGGTGATAAAAAATGACCTATCAGTAAGAGATACAGAGAGTTACGCAAAAAATATAAGCAGCTCCAGGAGCAAATCAAAAGCAGAGATAAAAGATCCTGATTTGTTAGCCATAGAACAGGAGCTTAGCGATATGTTTGGCACAAAGGTCAGGATATTAAAGGCAAAAAAAGGCGGCAAAATAGAGATAGAATTTTATTCGGAAGCGGAATTAAATAAAATCATAACTCTTTTAAAATCAAATAGATAGGAGAAAAAATAACATGGCGCAACAGACATTGGTTTTAATCAAGCCAGACGGTTTAAAAAAATCATTAACAGGGAACATTCTTACCCGTCTTTCTGAAACTAAGCTGGAAATAGTGGCGGCCAAAATGGTCCGGGTCAGCAAGGAGCTCGCCGCGGAGCATTACAGGCACATGAAAGATAAGCCGTTTTTTGAAGAGTTGATCAAATATATACAGGGAGAATTACACGGCAGGCGCAAGGTCATGGCAATTGTATACTGGGGAGAAGACGCGATACAAAAGGTAAGAGAGCTTGCCGGCGCCACGAATCCTGAAGAAGCGGACGCGACATCCATAAGAGGGTCTTTCGGAAGGATCACCACAAAAGGCATCTACGAAAACGTCTTGCACACGTCGTCCAATGAATCTGAGGCGGAGAGAGAGATAAAGCTGTGGTTCCAGCCAGATGACGTAATAGTGGACCTGTATAAAACAAAAACCGTGATAGCGGAAAAAGAAAAAAAGAAAGTCTGGGCGTAATATATCATGATAAAAAGCATGACAGGATTCGGAAAAGGCGAGGTATCTGGCAGGCTGGGCGTGTTGACGGTTGAGATGCGCACGGTGAATCACAGATATTTTGATTTATCGTCCAGGATCCCAAACGGCCTGGTCATTCTGGAAGACAGGATAAAAGATGTCCTCCGCAGGCGCGTGAAACGGGGCAAGGTGAATTTTTTTCTGTCGCATCGCTCAGCTGCCAAGGAGAAAGGGCCGCTCACCTTCGATCAAAAAGCGGTGGCCAGATATTATAAAATGTTGTCCCTGGTTAAGAAAAAATTCAAACTCAAAGACGACATAAAGCTTTCGCACATAATATCTTTCAGGGATGTGATAACACAGGAACAGGATGAGCTGGACGCGAATTCCGCCTGGCCGTGGGTCGAAAAGGCGATTGAAAAAGCGGCGGCGGATTGCGACAGGATGCGCGCGCGAGAGGGAAAGGTTATTTACGAAGATCTTGTCGGGAGGATAGGCAAGATTCGCGCGGACATGGACAAGATATCCAAATTGGCGCCGCTGGTGGTGTCGGAGTACAAAAGCAGATTAGACAGGAGATTAAAAGACCTGCTCAAGACAGTCGAGGTTGATAAGCAGCGCCTTGAGACGGAGTTGGCGCTGTTCGCCAAACAGTGCGACATCTCGGAGGAAATAACGCGCGCCAAAAGTCATCTGGACGGTTTGCATAAGGCGATGGATAAGGGCGACGAGGCGGGCAGAAAATTGGATTTTATATTGCAGGAATTGAACAGGGAAATAAATACCCTGGGCGCGAAGGCGAACAACATAGATATATCCAGGCTGGTTATAGAAGTGAAGAGCGAGCTTGAGAAGATGCGCGAGCAGGCGCAGAACGTGGAGTAACCCGTCATGCGGCAAAAAGGCAATTTATTTATAATCTCAGCCCCGTCAGGTTCGGGCAAGACGACCTTGTGCAACAGGATCGTCGGGTCTTTCGGGGATCTTGACAGGTCGATTTCCATGACCACGAGGACCCCGAGGCCGGGGGAGAGGGACGGCACGGATTACATATTCATACAGAAAGAGGAGTTTTTGAAAAGAAAAAAGAGGGGCGAATTCCTGGAGTGGGCGAAGGTATTCGATGAGTATTACGGCACGCCCAAAAAATACATAACCCACATGCTGAAAAAGGGCCGGGACGTGCTTTTAAGCATAGACGTTCAGGGGGCCATGAAGATAAGGCGCCTTAAGATGAGGGCTGTTTATGTATTCATAATGCCTCCGTCCCTGGAGATGCTGAAGGAGCGCTTGGTCAACCGTTCCACGGATTCCAGGAAGGAAATAGAAAAAAGGCTGAGGGTCGCGAAGAAGGAAATGTCTTATGTCAGGAAATACGATTACGCGGTGGTCAATAATAATTTAAATTCGGCGGTGGAGAATCTGCGGGCTATTATAATGGCGGAACGCTGCAGCACAGGGAGGAGTTAGGGATGTCGTATACACCGGTAGGGGATATCAGGAAAAACGCGGACAGTATTTACAAGCTTACCATAATCGCGGCGAAAAGGGCGGTGGAGCTTATAAACGGCAGTCAGAAATTGGTGGAAATTGATTCAACGAAATTTTCAACAATCGCCCTGGAGGAGATAAGGGTTGGCAAGGTCAGCTATAAGGCAAAGGATGAAAAATAGGCATGTCGTGGTCGGGGTGACCGCCAGTGTCGCGTGCTACAAGGCGCTGGACGTCATAAGCGGCCTGCGCGGGCTTGGCTTGTCCTCGACGGTAATCCTGACCAAAGAGGCGGAGAAATTTATAAAACCGGTCTTGTTCCAGGCAGTTTCCGGGAACAGGGTGATAAGCGCGGATCTTTTCAGTCTGCCGGAGGCATGGGAAGTGGAGCACGTGGCCCTGGCTGAAAAAGCGGCCCTGGTGCTGATCGCGCCCGCCACGGCGAACATAATCGGAAAGATCGCGAGCGGCATTTGCGATGACATGCTTACCTGCACCGTGTGCGCGACAAGGGCGCCTGTGTTGTTCGCTCCGGCGATGAACGACGCCATGTATAATAATAAAATCGTTCAAACCAACGTCGAGAAACTAAAAAAACTCGGATATCACTTTACCGGCCCGATCAAGGGCCGTCTCGCCTGCGGCAAACAAGGCATCGGCCACATACAAGACACGCGGGCTATATTAAAAGAGGTGAAGATTTTATTAGGATCATAGTTACCGCAGGACCGACAATAGAGCCCCTGGATCCCGTGAGATTTATCTCAAACAGGTCCACGGGCGTCATGGGTTATAAGATAGCGGCAAGGGCCCTGGCCAGAGGCCATAGGGTTACGCTCATATCCGGACCCGTGAAAATTACCCCGCCAAGGGTCCAAAGGCTCATTTTAATAGAAACCTCGGAAGATTTGCTCCGCGCACTCAAGAAAGAAATCAAAAAAACGGATTGTCTTATCATGTGCGCGGCCGTGGGCGATTTCAAGGCACGGAAAATCTCGGGCAAAAAGATCAAGAGAAAAAACAACTTACTCGTCAATTTGAAGGCCAATAAGGATATATTGCGTGAATTGGCAAGGCATAAAAAACATAACCTATTCGTGGGATTTAACTTGGAAACGGAAAATCTTGTTAGAAACGCCGAGAAAAAGCTCAAAACCAAGAATTTAGACATCATGGTAGCCAATCGTTTGACTAAATATCATAACCCTTTTGGTGATAACAATTTAGATGTAGTAATAATCGATAGATTTGGAAAGAACGCGAATCTTAAGGCCAAAGACAAGGGTTTTATAGCCAATGTTTTGCTTGACAAAATAGAGGAATTATGGTATTTAAAGAGGAAAGGTAAACTATGAAAAAGCGTGGATTTACATTAATCGAGCTATTGGTGGTAATAGCTATCATAGGCATACTCGCCGGGATGCTTTTGCCGGCAATCGGGCAGGCGCGCGAAAGGGCGAGGCGCACCAGCTGCATGAATAATTTAAAGCAGATAAGTATCGCCTTGCATATGTACGCTACGGATAACATGGAGCGGTTTCCTAAAACACTGCAGGAGCTGGTTGACGGCGGCTACATTGACACTTTAGAGATATTCAAGTGCCCATCCAGCAATAGTGCGATACCTTCCGGGGCCGATAGTGGCGATTATGTATATAAAACAGGCCTGACAGAGTCGGCGGATTCAGATACCCCGATAGCCTGTGACAAGGCGGAAAATCATAAATCCCAGGGTGGGAATGTGCTTTATGTTGGCGGCCACATAAAATGGTCTTCCGCTTCCGGGGGCAAGTGGGCTCCGCCGTTTTAATGAATGAGAGATTTTATCTATAACGTGTAACTTGATCGTTGGGCATAAAGTTACACGTTTTTGTTTTACGGCGACGTAGCCAAGTGGTAAGGCAGGAGTCTGCAAAACTCCTATTCACCGGTTCGATTCCGGTCGTCGCCTCCGGGCGAGTGGTGGAATGGCATACACGATGGACTTAAAATCCATTGACCGCAAGGTTGTGAGGGTTCGACTCCCTCCTCGCCCACCACGCAGAAATTTTGGGCTTATAGCTCAGTTGGTTAGAGCGCTTCCTTGACATGGAAGAGGTCACAGGTTCGAGTCCTGTTAAGCCCACCATACGCCACAGGCGGATAAATTTATTATGGCAAACAGTTTAGACGCGTTACGACATAGTTGTTCCCATGTGATGGCGGATGCCGTGAAAAGGCTTTTTCCGGACGCGAGGCTCGCCATAGGGCCTTCTATCGAGGACGGTTTTTATTATGATTTTGACAAGAAAGAGCCGTTCGTGCCCGATGACCTGGCGGTCATAGAAAAAGAGATGGCCAGGATCATAAAAGAGGATTTGAGATTCGAGAAAGAGGAAATTTCAAAAAAAGACGCGCTGAAATTATTCTCCGGGGAGCCATACAAGACAGAGCTTATAAATAAATTGGAAGGCGATACGGTTTCCATTTACAGGCACGGTAAATTCACGGATCTGTGCAAGGGCCCGCACGTAAACTCAACGGGCCAGATAAAGGCGTTTAAATTGTTGAGCATCGCGGGCGCGTACTGGCACGGCATAGAGACAAATCCGATGCTGCAGCGCGTGTACGGCACATGTTTTGAATCGCAAAAAGATCTGGACGCGTATCTCAATAACATAGAAGAGGCAAAAAAGCGCGACCACAGGAAGTTAGGCAAGGATCTGGACTTATTCAGCATACACGACGACGTGGGGCCGGGACTTGTTTTTTATCATCCAAAAGGCGCTCTGTTGAGGATGGTCATAGAGGACTATGAGAGGAAAGAGCATCTGAGGCGCGGGTATCAGATAGTGATGGGGCCGCATATTTTAAAATCAGACATATGGGTCACGTCCGGCCATTACGATTATTACAAAGAGAACATGTATATATTCAAAGTGGAGGGCGAGGAATACGTGCTGAAACCCATGAACTGCCCCGGACACATGCTTATTTATAAATCAACCATACGCAGTTACAGGGATCTGCCGATCCGGTATTTTGAATTGGGCAACGTGCACCGCAGGGAAAAGGCCGGGGTGCTGCATGGGCTCCTGAGAGTAAGGGGTTTTACACAGGACGACGCGCACATATTCTGCCTGCCGGAGCAGCTGGAATCGGAGATTACGGGGGTCATAGATTTCGTCATGGACACGATGAAGGTGTTCGGATTCAAGGATTACAGAATAGATTTATCAACCAGGCCCGCGAAATCGATAGGAAACGACGATGCCTGGGCCAGGGCCACAGACGCGTTGAAAAAGGCGTTGGAGTTAAAAGGCATGGCGTACGAGATCAGCGAGGGAGAAGGGGCGTTTTACGGCCCTAAAATAGACATAATGGTAAAAGACGCCCTGGCCAGGCCATGGCAGTGCGCCACGGTGCAGTGCGATTTCGCGCTGCCGGAAAGATTTGACCTCAGTTATATTTCAAGCGAAGGCAAAAAAGAGAGACCCGTGATGCTGCACAGGGTCATAGTGGGCAGCCTTGAGCGTTTCATAGGCACGCTTATAGAGCATTATTCAGGCGCCTTCCCGGTTTGGCTCAGCCCGCTGCAGGCGGTCGTGATCCCGATCACCGACCGTTCCCACGAGTACGCGGACAGCGTATTCAAGAAACTGCGGGAAGAAGGCATAAGGTGCGAGGTTGATAAGCGCAATGAAAAACTGCAGTATAAGATACGGGAATGGGAAATACAAAAGGCGCCGTACATGCTGATAATGGGCGACAAGGAAAAAGACGGCGGCCTGGTTTCTCTCAGGGCCCGCAAAGAAGGGGACTTGGGGCAGATGAAATTAGAGGTGTTTTTGGAGAGGATAAAAAGGGAGATATCAGAAAAAAAATAAGGGGGTGATTTGTATTTCAAGAGAACTGAGAATTAATCAGCGAATACGAGTAAAGGAAGTCAGGTTAATAGGCCCTAACGGAGAGCAGATGGGTATAGTAAATACCCAGGACGCGCTGCAGCGAGCGGAGGAATCAAGCCTTGATCTGGTGGAGGTCGCCGGCCAGACGACCCCTCCTGTGTGCCGGATAATGGATTATTCGAAGTACAAGTACGAACAGGAGAAGAAAGAGAAGGAGTCTCGCAAGCACCAGCATGTCGTGCACCTCAAGGAGATAAAAATAAAACCGAACATAGAAGAGCATGATTATCAGGTCAAGCTCTATCATCTCAAGCGGTTTTTATCCAGGGGGGACAAGGCGAAGCTCACCATGGTGTTCAGGGGCAGGGAGATGAGCCACATGGACATAGGTAAAAAGGTCATGGACAGGGTCGTAGTCGACCTTGCCGAGATCGGAGAGATAGAAAAGGGGCCGTTCATGGAAGGCAGGAGCATAATGATAAATTTCACGCCGAGGGCCGCGGCTAAGGCGAAATGATAAAGTAAGAAGGGCGAAGGAGATAAAAATGCCTAAATTAAAGACGAACAAGAGCGCCAGAAAGAGATTGAAGCTGACAAAAAAAGGACTGCTTAAAAGATGGAAATCGGGCAGGCGGCATATATTGACAAGTAAGTCAGCCAACAGAAAAAGAGGATTAAGACAAGAGGCGACTCTTCAGGGGATGGAGGCGAAGACCCTGAGGAAGTTATTGCCGTACGGATAAGGGGGAGCAATATGTCACGGGTAAAATACGGACCAGCATCCAGGGCGCGCAGAAAAAGAGTCTCAAAGGCGGCAAAGGGCCAGCGGGCGGGCAGGAGTAAATGGCACCGCATGACCCTGGAGTCGCTGAAAAGGGCCATGGCCTACAGCACCAGGGACCGCCGCGCCAAGAAAGGGACTTTCAGAAAACTGTGGATCCTGAGGATTTCCAATGCCTGCAAGGAACTGGGCATATCCTATTCCAGGTTCATCAAGGGCCTGGCTGATTTAAAGATAGGCCTTAACAGAAAGATCCTGGCGGACCTGGTTGTAAATGACAAGCAGGCGTTCAAGAAATTGGTCGAAAGCGTCCAGGGCATCCAGAAGAAATAAAACCAAGGAGTCATTATGTACGTGGTGATAGTTGGCTGCGGCAGGGTCGGTTCGGAGCTCGCCAAGCTTCTTTCCCAGGAAGATCATAACGTTGTCGTGGTGGACAAGGAACAGAAATCCTTCGCGAGGCTGGGCCAGACGTTTAACGGCGTAACGCTGACGGGCAACGGTTTCGACGTGGAACTTCTGAAAGAGGCCGGGCTCGACAAGGCCGACGCTTTTTGCGCCGTCACGAACGGCGACAACACGAATATCATGGCCGCGCAGGTGGCCAAGAAGATGTTCAAGGTCCCGAAGGTGATCGCCAGGATTTATGACCCCGAGCGGGCGCATATCTATCACAAGCTGGGCCTTGACGTCATAAGCGGCACGCTCCTTTTTGCCGCCATGATAAGAGACAAGATCATAGAAAGCCATTTTACCAGCTATTTGATAGAAAGCGGGGATTTGGGCGTCATAGAGATAAACGTGGCCGAGAAATTCGCCGGCAAGACAGTTTCGGAGCTGAATGTACCCGGGGATTTTCTGATAGCGACTGTCTTGAAAAATAAAGGGGTTGTCATCCCGGGGCCGGACACGAAGCTGGATAAGAACGACATCCTGATGGGTGTCGTGAAGACGACAAGCCTCAAGAAGGTGCGTGATTTTTTTGGCCTGTAGATCTCGACCCGGAGGAATTGTATGCATATCATAATAGTGGGCGGGGGGAATGTGGGTTATTATCTGGCCAAGCGGCTGGCGCAGGACAGACACGTGGTGAGTGTGGTGGAAAAGGACGCGGCGTTATGCGAGAAGATCGCCAAGGAACTAGGTGTCCGCGTGATAAACGGTGACGGATGCGATCCGGGTTTTCTTGATGACGCGGGAATAGACAAGACTGACGTGGTGGCCGCGGTGACCGGGGAGGATGAGGACAATCTGGTCATCTGCCAGCTAGCGAAAGAAACTTATAATGTAAGAAGGACCGTGGCGCGCGTCAACGACTCAAGGAATGAGCACGCCTTTAATGAGCTGGGCGTGGATGTGCCCATTGACTCGACCGCGATAATAGCCAAGATAATAGAAGAAGAGGTCTCCTTCAAGGATTTCGTGAACCTCATGACTTTTAAAAGAGGTAAACTCTCGATAGTCAGGGTTGATTTAAACAAGGAATCGCCGGCGTGCGGAAAGCAGGTAATGGACATAAAACTTCCCGGGGATTCCGTGCTGGTTTCTATCATACGCGGGGACGATGTCATAATCCCGAAAGGCAATACCGTGCTCAAGGCCCAGGACGATATAATAGCCATCACCACCATTGAGAATGAGCAGCATCTGCTGGGCACCTTAATAGGGAACGTAGACTGATGAAAATGAGATTCGTGTATTCATTCAAAAATATTATTTCCGGCATTTTAGCCGAGCTGGTTTACATAGCGCTGATTTTATGCTCGGCCTACCTCATGGGGTTTGTTTTTATGAAATTATTCAAATGATAGCGAAGCCCACTTTAAAAGACACGAAAATAATTCTTTTTAATCTCGGGAAGTTGACCATAGTGTTAGGCATCCTGATGGCGATCCCGCTCATCACTGCGATTGTTTTTAAGGAGTGGGAGCCCGCGCAGGATTTTTTAATAGGGGCGATGGGTTCTTTTATACTGGGTTTTATCTTAGTATGGTTATTTTACACGAGGGAGGACATGAAGTGGCTGCACGGCATGGTGGTGGTCTCCGTGTCCTGGCTTGTGGCCATGGTCCTGGGCGCCATACCGATGTATCTTTCCGGGCATTTTAAGTCATTTCTTGACGCCTGTTTCGATACCATGAGCGGGTTTGCCACGACCGGCCTAGCGCTGGTTGACGACATGGACCATCTTGCCAATAGCCATAACATGTGGCGTCATCTTATAATGTTCATAGGCGGCCAGGGCATAGTTGTCGTGGCCCTGACATTTCTGATGAGCGGGGCAAGCGGCGCGTTCAGGATGTACGTGGGCGAGGCGAGGGATGAGAGGATATTGCCGAACGTTGTCCAGACCGCGCGGTTCATATGGTTTGTCAGTATTGTATACCTGGTTTTAGGGACGCTTGCGCTGGCGATAATCATGATGCTCGAAGGCATGCCGCCCGTGAAGTCAGCGCTTCACGGCATGTGGATATTCATGACGGCGTTTGATACGGGCGGTTTTGCCCCGCAGTCGCAGAATATTTTATATTATCACAGTTTTGTGTTCGAAATAGCCACTATCGTCATCATGCTGTTAGGCGCCATGAATTTCAAGCTTCACTACGCCTTATGGACAGGCAATAAAAAAGAGGTTTACAGGAATATAGAGACAGTAACCCTGTTCATAACAGTGATGCTGACTTTCCTGGTGGTATGTTTTGGGTTGTCCAGGGCCAACGTTTATCCCGGTGCCCTGAGCATGTTCAGAAAAGGTTTTTATCAGCTGGCCTCGGGCCATACAGGGACTGGGTTCATGACTATACACGCGAGGCAGTTCATGAGCGAGTGGGGGGGTCTGGCCATGGTCGGCCTGACTGTCGCCATGGCGTTTGGCGGAGGCGCGTGTTCCACCACCGGCGGCATAAAGATATTGAGGATAGGTTTGTTGTACAAGACGCTCAGGCAGGATATAAAACAGCTCCTGGTTTCAGAATCAACCGTCATAGTGCAGAAGTTTCATCACATAAAAGAGCTTGTCTTGAGTGACAAGCAGGTAAGGTCTGTTTTTCTTATCACGTTGAGTTATCTTCTGCTGTACGTCTTTGGCACGCTAGCGGGCATGTTTTACGGGTATCCGCTGGTAAGCTCTCTTTTTGAATCCACGTCAGCGGCGGCGAACGTGGGCCTGTCGTGCGGGATAACCCTGCCGTCTATGCCCGCGCTTTTAAAGATAACCTATATAATCCAGATGTGGGTAGGAAGGCTGGAGTTCATGTCGGTTTTTGTGTTGGCCGGCTTTCTGGTGTCCATATTTAAAGGAAGATAATGAGATATATTCCGTTGGTCGCATTACTTGTCACTTTGTCTTTTTGTCACCTTGTCGCTTGTTCTGATGCCGTCGGTGTTTCTTCTGACGAGTTGATTCAGCGCGCCGGGGAATACGACGGGAAAGAAGTGTTGTTTCAGGGCGAGGTGATTGGCGACGTGATGAAGAGGGGTGAATTTTGCTGGGTAAACGTATCGGACGGAAAAGGCGCTTTAGGTATTTTTTCAGCAGCGGGCCTAATGGATAATATCGCGGCCGCGGGGGACTATAATTACGCGGGCGACGTTATCGAGATAAAAGGCGTGTTCCACCGGGCCTGCGCCGAGCACGGGGGGGATATGGACATTCACGCCGATAGCGTGATAAAAATAAAAGACGGGTACAGGTTCGCGCGCGCGATTAATCAGAAAAAGGCCAGGGCGATTCTGTGGCTCCTGCCGATTTTATCGGCGGTGATCGCGGCGACCGTAGTGACAAGGAAGATAAAAAATAAAGCGGGGGTTTTATGAAGATACTGGAGAAATTAAGCGGGATGGAAAAGACCGCGATCAAAGAGATCTCAGCCAGCCAGAATCATGACGAGCTTGAAAAGGCCAGGATTAAATATCTGGGCAGGCAGGGCATCGTGACAGAGGCCATCAAGGCCATAAAAAGCGTCCCGAAAAAAGACAAGCCGAAGGTCGGGATGTTCATAAACAAGCTCAAAGGGAAACTGGATTCTTTAATGCAGGAAAAAGAAAAGACATTCAGGGCGCATGAAACAACCTCTTTTGAGAACAATGACATAACCCTGCCCGGGATAAAAAGAGAGATTGGGCATATCCACCCGCTCACCAGGACGGTAGAGGACATAATAGAGATATTCGCCAGGATGGGTTTTAAGCCGGTCGAAAGCCCGGAGATAGAGACGGAATATTATAATTTCGAGGCGCTCAACATACCCAAGAACCACCCTTCAAGGGAGACCTTCCATACCTTTTATGTGGAGGGCGGGAATTTATTGCGCAGCCAGACATCCACTTCCCAGATCAGGGTCATGGAAAAGGAAAAGCCGCCCATTCAGGTCATACACGCGGGCAAGGTCTACAGGCCTGACGCGGTTGACGCGAGCCATTCGTTCATGTTTTACCAGATAGAAGGATTCATGGTGGACAAAGGGATTGTTTTTTCTGATTTAAAAGGCGTACTGCAGAGGTTCGCGAAGGAATATTTTGGCAACGACGTGAAGATGAGGTTCAGGCCGCATTTCTTTCCTTTCACGGAGCCGTCCGCGGAGGTTGATATATCCTGTTTTATATGCGGCGGAAAGGGCTGCAGGGTTTGTTCTTCCAAGGGATGGCTTGAGATACTCGGGTCAGGAATGATAAATCCGAGGGTGCTCGAGTTTGTAAAGATAGACCCGGCGGTTTACACGGGTTTCGCGTTCGGCATGGGCATCGACAGGATGTGCATGTTGAAATATGGCATAGATGATATAAGGTTATTGTACGAGAACGACGTCCGGTTTCTCAAACAGTTCTAAGTTGACACTCGAGTAATACTCCTTTTGTCAACTTACGAGAGGGGGTTGTATGGCGAAGATAGCGAAAATTTTAGAAGTTTTGGTATTCGGGGTATTTCTCATGGGGGTAGCTGTCATAGCGGAAGAGATAACCTTGACTACCTATTATCCGGCGCCGTACGGGGCGTATAATGAATTGAACGTGAGCCAGGGCACGGCCACTGATAATAACACCAGCGCGCTTACGATAGTGTCTACTGATAACGACGTTACGGCGCCGTTGATTTCCGCGTCCGCCAGATTGAACGGTTTGCGGCTGGATTCCAACGATTCAACATCGTCATATTATATTTTGAACATACGTTCAGGCGCGGCCCTGACAAGCAGATTTTATGTGGGGAATGACGGCAATGTAGGTATCGGTACGGATGATCCCGAGGAAGCGCTGGATGTTAATGGCACCATAAACGCCACGGCTTACTCGGTCGTTATCGACGGCGAGGCGACAGAGGGGTATAGCGGGACTTTTACCGATGGGGACGGGAATACAGTCACTGTTACGAATGGTATTATTACCGGTGTAATTTGATTTTTTAATTCTATCCAGAGAGGTGGTTTTATGAGAGTAAGCTTAAACTGGTTGAAAGATTTCGTGGAGGTAAAAGACGGCCTAGAAAAGGCGCGCGCCGCCCTTACAATGATAGGCCTTGAGATTGTTTCCGTGGCGAACGTCGAGGGAGACAGTGTCATGGACATAGAGGTGACTCCAAACCGACCGGATTGCCTTTCAATCTTAGGTATCGCGAGAGAATTGAGCGCGGCCATCGGGAAACCGGTGGCGCTCCCGGAGACGGTCAGAAAAAATTTGATGAAGAAAGGGCCGGGGAAAGGCAGCGCGAAGATAGAGGTGGCGGATAAACACGCCTGCCCGAGGTATGTCGGCTGTATTATAAAGAATGTCAAGGTGGGGCCGTCGCCTAAATGGCTGGCCAGCCGTTTGAACGCCCTGGGAGTGAGGTCTATCAATAATGTCGTGGATGTGACGAATTACGTGTTGTTTGAACTGGGCCAGCCTCTGCACGCGTTTGACCTGGATA
>JBAZOA010000012.1:0-25435 GCA_041648935.1 Candidatus Omnitrophota bacterium
TGAGATCTTATTGATGCCGGACATGGGATGGAATGCAGTTGTAGCTATAGGTCAAATAATTTGGACCGCAATGTTGGCACATCCATTTATAACGGCCATGATGGTTGCAAGTATGGGATATTCTATTTACCAGGCAACATCCATGAAAACAAAAATGCCTTCTTTTGATACCTTGGGCGAAGGGTTAGACGCGGGATCTCCGTCTAAATCATGGAATGGTCCTCAGACAGTAAGAGGAATAGGGGGATCTATTCCTATAATATGCGGTGAAGTTTTTGTAGGAGGTACGATAATAAACGAATATATAACCACGGATGGGGATAAAAGCTATCTTAATTCTCTCGTAGCGATAGCCGAAGGGGAATTAGAAAGTGTAACGTTGGTGCGCATCAATAGGAACCTCGCGGCTAATTTTTCAGGCTACACCATAGAAACAAAGTTAGGAACCAATGACCAGGCGGCCATTGCTCACTTTGAAGACCTGCATGATATATATACTTTTGGGTTGACTTCGCCTCTCACGAAAAATAATCCCTATACTTATACAACACAAGGCTCAGATGTGGAAGCCTTTGAGATAAGATTCAATATGCCAAATGGGCTATGGCAGCAGGATTCGGGTGGAAGCATTCTATCCAACTCTATTATTTATAAAATAGAATATAAACTGCATAGTTCTGGTACATGGATAGATCTGGGTAATACAACCATAAGCGAAAAATCAAGAACCGAATTGAAGCGCATATTCAGGAAAGAGGGCCTCACGGCCGGCCAATACGATATCCGCATAACCAAACTTTCCGACGATTCAGATTTTACTCATACGACAGATTTTTATCTTGATTTTATAGATGAGATTAATACTGATGACCTCATATATCCGAATACCGGAGTCACCGGCATACGGGCATTGGCCATAGATCAGTTATCCGGAGACAGGCCTCAATATGAGTTTGCCACAAAGGGCGTAAAAATGACGGTCCCTAAGATCATGAACGGTGCCGTTGAAGTGGCATGGGATGATTATTATTGGGATCCGGACGAAGAATGTTACAGGCTTATCTCGGATGATACCGAGCTTACATGGGACGGCGTGACATACGTAACGCGGTATAGCGCAAATGCAATATGGTTTATGTATTATCTTATGACCAATAAACGTACGGCCATAGGGAATTTTATAGAAACGACTGATAACGATCTGGATTTTCTTGTCGAGGCGTCGCAATATTGCGATGAGTTGGTTCCAGACGGAGAGGGCGGTTGGGAAAAACGATTTAGGATAGATATCTGTATCGATAGTCCTCAGAAGGCGCTCGATTTATTCATGCAACTTTGTACTATCTTCCGGGGGCTTCCTTATTATTCTGACCAGGGAAAGATAAAAATAGCCATAGATAAGCCTGATACGCCGGTGCAGCTTTTTGGCATGGGGAATATCAAGTCCGGGAGTTTTGCGCAGACCTGGAATTCAAAAAGGAATGTGCCGAACATATTAAACGTGCAATTTGACAATGAAGACGCCTATGGCGCCCAGGATGTCGTGCCGGTGGTGGACCAGGCTTCATTGATAGCAGGGGATCCTAAAAATATACAGAATGTAAGATATTATGGCAAGAAGCTTTCCTATGCCATAAGGCACGGCAGGAATATTATCAAAACGGCCAAGTACATAAACAAGATCTATAATTTCAAGACCGGGATAGGGGGATTTATCCGGCAATGCGGAGAGGTCATAGATATAGCGCATGATGTGCCTCAATTCGGCCTTGCCTCGGGCAGGGTTAAGACCGGCAGAAAATGGAGAGACGTTTATGATGCAGAAGAAACCTACGCTATAAACGATGCTGTATCGTATTCCGGAGAGCATTATGTCTGTATAAAGGAGTCTACGGGTAATCTACCTACGGATGCGGAATTCTGGACCATAATATCGCATGTAAAAGTAAAACTTGACCAGGCCGTGACTATCGAAGCCGCAAAGTCGTACGCTATACGCGTTGATTTCGCAGATAATAATTACGAGGAAGGAGTCGTTATCGACGCTCCGGGAACATATACGGAGATAACCGTAAGCGAGGCATTCACTACGGCGCCCGAGGAATGGGATTCGTATTCGTTCGGAGAGGTCAATAAAGTAGTAACGCCGGCCAGGATAGGCCATCTCAAGAGAATGAGGAATGGTGAGGTCGAAATAGAAGCCGAAGGATATAGAGAAGACGCTTATGATGATTCTGCGATAACCCTTCCGGAGATATACTCATCTTCGTTGAGCCTCGAGATCCCCGATGTCACAAACTTAGTTTTGACAGAGGGGCTTATTAAATTGTTGGATGGTACTATCGAAGACGTCATCGATGTGTGGTTTAAGCGGCCGGATGTTACAGGGCATACAGTAAAAAGACTTTCCAGGGTAAGGGTGTATTTAAGCGATAATGCCGGCGCGAGCTGGACGCCCAAAGGTGAGACCTATGGAAATCATCTCCATATACAAGGCGGTCTAACAGATCTTATAACCTACAGGATTGCGGTAGTCAGTATTTCAGATTCAGGAGAGGAAAAATTTATCGACGATAGTCCTTACGCGGATATTACTTTAGTAGGTAAATCCGCCAAACCCAACAATGTTACGGGATTTGATGTTTATCAGGAAGGTAACTTTTTAAAATTCAGCTGGGATCCTGTGCCTGATTTGGATCTTTCCAGGTATATCATTAAAAAGGGTTCTGAATGGAATACCGGCGTATTCGTGGGGGAAAAGGTAGATGTCACTGAATTTATGGATCCTGTAAGTGAGATAGGGATTTTGAATTTCATGATTAAGGCAATAGATAGATCCGGGAATGAAAGTGAAGCCCCTACCATAGATACTATCACCGTAATAAAGCCCCCGAATATGAATTTTATCAACACGGAGGATATCTGGTGCAGGAATCTCGAATATATTCTGAATAATGTTTCTATTGTAAAAACTAATTATTATGATTCTGGATATGTCAGGAAGGCTATCGCATTAACGACAGCTGATACCTGGGAAGATCGGGAAGCGGAAAGCCAGACCTGGGAATACCAGGAAGCCAACGCCGGCCTTGAATTGGATAGCACATGCCAGACTTCGGGATATATCCAGCCTAATGAGGTTATCGATCTCGGGGAATTGTATGAGTTTAAACTGGTCGTAGACGCAAGTTATAAGAATTCGGCCGGAGGGACCTTGACGGTATATATCAGTTATAGTGAAGACGGGATAACATACAGTGCATTCATAGAAGTGACGGCGGATACTTTATGCCTGGCCAGATATATTAAGTTTAAGTTTGTCCTGGAAACGTCCGACGATTCATCGAATGTATATTTTTACGGGTGCATTATTTATATAAACGCGCCTACTCTCAAAAAGGCCTGGGGCAAGGACGTGGCCATTCCTATAGGAGGGAAGGTGCTTATTTTTGATGCCGGATTTACGATCCCCCCAAGGGTAAAGCCGAGCATAGTAAACGGCACGGTAGGCGTAGTTATCATAGACAATAAGACAAAGGACCAATGCGAGGCCAATGTCTATAATCTGGCCGGCGCGGCCATAGATACGGCCGAGATAGACTGGGAAGCTGAGGGGTATTAGTATGCAGGGTTATTGTATGAAGTGCAAAAAAATGGTGGAGATAAAATCCTGCGAGGAGAAGATTGTGAAGCTTAAAAAGATATACGAGGGCAAATGTCCTGATTGTGGAACTTTGATTTATAAAGATAGGAGATAACCATGGAGCGTCATTATTACGATCCGAATCAACCCCAAGGAACGATGTCATTGATGAACCTGCGTAGCGCCTTAAGAGCGCTATTCCAGGGAGATCTCATGCCATTAAGGCCAAGGGCATCCCTGATTTTAGATGATATGGAATATTCTTCAGACGCAAATGCACAGGCTGAATGGTCAGGGACCGGCGTAACCGTCACAAAATCAACTACCAAGCAGGAAGGGAATTATGCCATCCAATGCGTAATCGACGCCACGGACGATAGGGCTGTCCATAAAGATGTGGTCCTTGATCTGAGCGCTTTTAAAACCGTAAAATTATGGGAGCAAGTAAATGTAGCGTCTTCTGCGATTCAGTTCTATGTTTCTGATGGAGTCAATGAGTCCTATTGGAACATTACTACAAATGGCACGCCAAGCACTTGGCAAGAGGATACTCTTGATTTGACTACGCCAGACGATGACAATGGGACGCCTGCAGATTTGTCGGCTATTACTTCTTACGGTTTTAGACTGCTCGATGCTTCTAAGACTTATATCTTCGATGCAATAAAGGTTATATGCGGCGCTAATGTGGCGGTAGAAAGCGCCATAGTCGGCGGTTTTTATCAGCAAGTATACCTTGGTTTAAATAGGATCACTTTCGCGGGAGGAAGTTCGCCCGAGGTAACGCCGCCAAGCGTAAATCCCAGGATAGATCTCTTGGCGCTTAACCAGGATAATGAGTTGGAATGGACAGCGGGGGAAGAAAACAGCACTCCTGTAGAACCTACGTTCCCGACAGATAAGATCCCGATATGTCTTATTTATTGCAAGACCACGATGGCAAAGATAGTTGATTATGAAGATCGGGCCGCGAACCCGGATGAAGCATATATTTACAAGGACGTGAGGCCGTTAATCAGCATATCTCAAATTACGGTATCGTAAGAAAGGAGCATCATGAAAAAAATTATCTTAGCATTAGTTTTGATTTTGGGGATATCTGCGCCGGTTGTTTTTGGGGCCGACAAGGCAGTTGTATATGATACTACTAATAAGAAAATAAAAGTCAGCGATCCTTTACCGGTTGCCAATGTAGATACCGGTACAACGGCGAATAAAATTTTAAAACTTGATGCAAATGCCAAGATACCGGCCGTAGACGGTAGTTTATTGACGGGAATACCTCCTGTGGGCGCGACATATATCACGCAGACCGCAGACGCAACGTTGACAGGCGAACAGGCGTTATCTACGTTAGATACGGGTATAATGAAGGTTACGACTACGACAGGGGCGATAACTTCGCTTCCGATACCTTTGGCAACCGCAAGCGGCGGTACTGGGGCTACGGCTAATGCTAATGCCGCAAGCGGCGTTGTGGTATTAGACGCATCTGCAAAACTTCACACGCTGCTTTAAAAGCTTATTGTAGTGATTGGACATTAGTTGGCCTGAATGCCAAATATGATTTTCCGCATAATCTTGGCACGACAAAAATTCTTCTCACTGTTCTTTTAGCGCAGAATAGTGATGGGTCTGGTTGGTGCACTCAATTAGCAATTCATACAGATGCTGGTTATAATACAGCCACAGCTTTATGTTTACTCAGTATCACTTCTTTAAGTATAAGAACAGCGACAGCATCTTTATGCGCTACAAGAGATTCAGCAGGAACCAGAATTGAACCTACAGCAGGATATATGAGAGTATCTGTATTGGCATTGGAATAACTTTCAACATGGAGAATATAGAAGAAGCGATAAAACATACGGCTTATGTAATACACCAGGAGCGCAAGCGCCGGGGCGATCCTGATGCAGATGATGATAAAAAGAACTGGCGGCTCGCGAAAGAAAGACTGGGTTTAAATGAATAAAGAACGGAGGATCTAAATGCCGCCTGAAACTTGTGAAAATCATACATCGCTTGTAGCTGATATCGCTGTTATAAAAACAGACATAAAATATATTAAAAATAAGGTTTGTTCGCATATTGACGAAGGAGAAAAATCTGGCGGCTTTAGAGATAGGTTGATAGTTGCGGAACAGGCAATAGATGTTATTAAAAAAGGTTACTGGAAATCGTCATTAGTAGCAGGATTAATAGGCGGCTTATTAGGGAAAATTTCTCCCGACATATTCGATTGGTTAGTAAAAGCGGTGTTCGCGCAGCACTAACAAAAGGAGGGGTTATGAAGAAAATGCTGTATATGCTTACAGTAGTGTTGGTGGTAGCATTTGTAATGCTGCCGGTATTGGCTTGTGCCGATACAAGCGAGGACATAAGGGTAATAGAGGATACGGTGAAAGGGGATAACCCGAGCTGCCCCATGCTTGGCTCGCTATATGTGGCCAAGACATTCAAAGATGTATCCATAGGGCCGGTCAAGGGGAACTGGCGAGTTGAATTGTCCTATATGTCAAACATCAATGAGATCCATAATAATAATGCCGTAACGTTCAGGACAGGCCTGGAATTCTAACTCTCAACGGTTCGGGGGTAATCCTTAAACCCCCCTCACTTCTATGGAAAATTATAAAAGGATAGATCCTTTACAAATACCGGAAAGCGATTTGCCCTTGATAGTGATGGAAGAAGACCGGCGCAGTTTTTTAGGATGGGCAATAAAAGATCATTCCAAGGGGAATTATAACCATATTTGCGAGATGACTAAGCCGGGGATGGTCGCGAGCCAGGATCCGTGCGGATTTAAGGAAAAACCCATAGATGTGTACCTGAAGCCTCAGATCTTCCTTAAATTCTGGCGCTATATGCCGCTTACAGCCCAAATTAAGGAAACTTGGCTATCTGGTATCGATAAAGAACTAAAACAATCCGGGTGGGCTCGTAGATATGATTTTTTGGGGATCCTGGGCCAGGCCATTAATGTCAGATGGTTACAATCCCCATGGGCGCATTACTGTTCTGAAAGAGTGGCTGAACACATACAAAAACCTTTAAACATAGACATTCCTAAAAAACCTACCCCAAACGATATGAACATGGCATTTAATAAAGATGCCCGTTTTGAGGTATACGGATATTGGTTCATGGATTAAATATGGAATTAAAAGCGACGAGCAAAAATGCAGCTATACCAGAAGGATATGTTCTTATAAGCATTGTAGAGCTTCACAGAATAGAGGATTTGGTTCGAACTATACGAGATTTTAGAGGTACGTATTTTTCTTATAATAAGAAATTGAATCGACTATTTAATATTGCAGACGAAATCATAAAAAGCGCCCCGGGGCGAAATGCCACAGATGAGAATAAACGCGTTATCAGTCAGCCGTCATAGTAGGATTTTTGACTTCCTCTATTATTCTTTCCCGTTGTCCTAATGTTGATACCAGGATAAACATAATAAGAGATATAAAAATATATTGACTTAATTGTTTACTCCTGTTATACTGGAGTAAACAATTAAGGAGGTGCGCATGGCGAAAATAGCAAGGATTAAGAAATATAGTAAGGGGGCGTATGCCGTAAGATTTAAAATACACGTAGAAAAAGCTCTTCTTAAATATATTGCCAAACATCCTGAAACAAGCAAGTCGGATATTATACAAAATGCCGTTGAATGCTGGCTTTTTAATAAAAAATGTCTTGCGAAGAGACGGTTGATATAAAACTGAAATACACTATTTAACCAGCAACGCTTATTATCCAGCGGATATTTTTTTGTTTTTATCAAAAGCATTTTTAAAAATAATATAAAAAGTTAACTGAGAAGGGAGGTGAGATATGAGATTTCCTAAGTCGGAGCTACGTACAAGGCGATATTTAGAAAAATTAGGCTACTATTATATAAGATCTGGACGCAGTTATGGCCTATTTGACTTTATCGCGCTTAATAAGGAGGAAGGGATACTTATCCAGGCAAAATGCAACCAGGGGCCAAGATCGGCCGAATTAGAGGCTTTAAAGACCTTTGATAATTATCCTAAAGGGATAAGAAAGGAAATATGGATATGGAAAAGGTACCATAGAGAGCCTATGGTAAAAATTATCGGAGGAAGGTGATTTAAATGATAAAATTTAGAGCAAAGCCTGTATTAAGGCTGCACAAGGAAAGAATAATATTAATAGCTGGGTTTTACGACAAAAAACCTCAGGTATTTTTGGTCGAAAAGACTGGTCGGAGCGCCGCCTTTATAAGCGATATCTGGAATGATAAACAATCTGTTCCGGATGATTTTAAGTTTGATCTTGCTAAACTTATTGGGGCGGATCCGAATAAGCCGGAAGAAGTCGTAAAGTTATTAAAGGTAGAGTGGGAAGACGATCCCGTAGTGCCAAATAATCATCCTTTGAATAACCTTAAAAAGGAAAGGGGAGAAATGAGGCAATCTTCCTGGAACCCTACCAATGAAAGGCGGCTAAGGGATAAAGCATCAGCAGGGGATAGGTTAGCTACCGCGGATCCTATCCCGGCAATCGATTATTATGGTAGTCTTTTGCCTAAACGCTGTGTAGCAAGGTATAGGTACAAGAGATGAGAAGATTTTTTAACTACGGACTTGACAAACCTGGACACCTCAGGTATACTTCAATTGTAGTTATCCACAGGTTTTTGACAATTCGTTGTAACTGGTTATATCTAATGTCCTTCTATTAATTTTTTTTACTCCCCCAAGTTAACATAAGATACATTATAGGCGCTTTGTGTTCATCCCCAAAGGCCCCGGTTTATAACGCAAAACCTATCTGTAACTTCTCAAATATCTTCTTATTTCATTATGATTACCGGCCAATACCAGATAAAACGTATCAGATTCCATTTTTACTATAACCCGCATCCTGATATCCATCCTGAACTCATACTTATCGTGATTTATCTTTTTAAATCGGAATCCGAATGGCGCCTGGCCTGAAATCAGGTAAGAATTGAATGCTTCCAGGCTTCTGCGTAAAAGACCCTTCTCTTGGGAAGTTAACCTCTTAATTGATCGTTCAAACGACGGCAGGATTAAAATCTTCTTCATTTAGCTATTTTCTTAATATATCCTGAGAATTCCTTGCCTGGCTTTATTGCTTTTGCCTTATCCTTTTCCTTAGCTGCAATATGGTCAATGGCGCTTATTTCTTCAGCTGTATAGCGCGGTTTTACCTCAACCGGCACGAGTTTTATAAAATTATCCTCCACATCTACGGCAAATAGCTCATTAAGCTTTAAATGCATCCTTTTTACTATTTCATTAGGTATTGTCAGCTGATTTTTGGCCTTAAGCTTAGTAATGGTCATTTTTCTCACCCCCTACAATAAGTATGCCATAAGTTAGAAAGTATGTCAAGTTATACTTTCTAACTTTATCCCATGCCAAGCGTAACCAACGTATTAAAATAATATCATAATCCAAAAATATGTCTATATCATAGTCGGCATAAAAACATGCCCAGAGGTCAGCCTAAGTTGACAAAATGAGTATTACTCGGGTGCGGCGCCATAAAACAAGTTTAAACGATATTGAGATGCTTTTAAATGCGATTGAGCAGGTAAAGTAACTTTATATGATTAATATGGCTGGCTTTCATACAAATCGTATTTTCCCTCTAAAACTACCTATAAACCTCCCTGCGATGCATTACCTTTATGATCCAAACTATCAACTCCCGCTTCAATATACTATAAATAATCCTGTAGTCTGCCACCCTGTACGAATAACGGCCTTTTAAGTCGCCCTTAAGCGGCTTGCCTAGATATGGGCTATTTGCCAATATATCCACTATTACACGGTCTATTTTTGATTTAATGTTAATGGGCAGGCTGTCTATATGTTTTTTGGCTCCGGGGGAAATGTTTATGCTGTACTTACTCACCTTTTGGCCCTCTTGCTCTTTTTATTGGCCTTTTTTCCAAACACCTCCTCATAAGTGTAGAATCTGCCTTCCCTGAGATCTCCCTCTGCCTGCCTTATGTCTTCCATGGCTTCCTTATCGCTCATTATCTCCAGGGTCTCCAACCAGCCTTCGTAATCATCCACGCTCATTAACACCGCTTCCGGCTCGCCATGCTTTGACACAACATAGCGTTCATAGTGCGCCTTTACGTCTTTGATCACGTTTGCCAGATTCTTCCTTAATCCCCTTACTGATATATACTTTGCCATGCTTAATCACCTCAACATAAGTGTACCATATTGTGTACACAATGTCAAATTAAACCCGGATACCCTTCATTGCCTTCACATAAGCGCAGTTATTGCGGCCCCACCAGGTCTTGTGGAGCATGTTGCGTATCGGAACGCATAATAGCGGCTCCCCCTTGACGGTCCTATGCGGGCCAAAACGCTCTTCATATATATCGCAAAAATACCTCGCGTCCTCTCCCTTCTTCAGGTGTTCACAGGGATCACCCTCCAAAAGGCCGCAGCAGGCTCCGCAATGCCCGCACAGGGCCTCATGTTCCAGATATTTCCTGTCCTGGATTTGATTATAAAGCGCTTCGTCCATGATATGATCTCAGCGCGCCGCGCGCTTTCCAAGCGCGATAGCTTTGTCTCTGATATATTTTTTGTCTTTGATGTCGCCGGATTCGCCGGCGTTAGGTATGAGCAGGGACTCGAACTTCATGCCAGTGTAATCAGCCGTCAGGCTGAACGGCTTCTCAAGGGCGTCCAGGCCTATGTCCTCGAAGGCGCTGGCGATAAGGACAAAGGTCTTTCCTTTCAGGGGCGTTGTCATGGTGTCGGCCTCGTTGTCCCATTTATAGAGCGAGAACATGCGGTCAAATACGAGCTTTAACTGGGCGCTCGCCCCATAAAAATAGAGCGGCGTGGCCATGACTATCACATCCACCTTGACCATTTTCGCCAGAACAGGCCTCGCCTCGTCATCGATGACGCATTCGTATTTCTTTATTTTCTGGCAGGCCCTGCACGACGTACAGCCGAATGATTTATATTTCAGAAACGCTGTCTGGATTATTTCGACTTCAGCGCCTTTTGAACGGGCGCCGTAAGCGAACCAGTTTACCAAAATGGCTGTATTCCCGTCTTTTTTCGGGCTTCCTGAAAGGATCAGTATTTTCTTGGCCATTTTATTATTTAGAGCGCTTTTTTCTTTTTAACGCCTTAATCATCCTGTATTTGGCCTGCTCCGGGGTCTTTCCCTCTGTCAGGTGATTATCGCAGATAGCCGCGTAACCATGTCTGTTCTTTATCTTGAAGACCCTGATTTTCATCGCCAGCCTCCCTTATCTCTCTTTAAAACCTTGAGCTTATCAGCCTGCGCCTGTCTTTTTTCCCTCAATACCCTAGCCACGTCCTTCTGCCTGCGTATAGTCTTCTGCCTCATATTTCCCCTGTTTTTCCAGGGCGTTCTTCACGTCCGCCTCGGAAACAGCCCCCTCCTCGACAAGGATCTCCCCTATTTTCCTCTTCTCTTTCATCCTCTTGGGCAGCGTAAAATAAAACGCGGCGCCCCTGCCTTCCTCTGAATCAATCCAGATGGAGCCGTCATGATCCTCCACGATCCTTTTTACTATCGTGAGGCCGGCTCCGGTCCCTTCGTATTCGCTGACCGCGTGCAGACGCCTGAATATCCCGAATATCTCATTGTGATATTTTTTATCAATCCCTATGCCGTTATCTTTCACGTAGAACTCATGCCTGTCGTACTTGTCGCTATATCCTATCTCCACCCTTGGCCTCGTTTCCTTATTATTCTTCGAGGAAAACTTTATGGCGTTGCTTATCAGATTAAAAAATACCTCTTCCATCTTGATCCTGTCGCAGCGCGCCACGGGCAATCCGGCGCTGATCGCGACATCCACGTTGCATTTCTGTATGTCAAATTCCAGCCTGTCGGCCACGGATTTTATCAGTTCCTCGATGCTGACGTCTTCATAGGGATTCTTGACCCGGCTGATCCTGGAAAGTTTCAGCAGGTCATCGATCAGCATCTTCATGCGATTGGCCGAGGCCCTGATATTGCGCAGGTATTCCCTGCCCTGCTCATCAAGCCTCGCGGCGCATTCTTCCTCCAGCAAGACGCCTAAGCCATCGATGCCGCGCAGCGGGGCGCGAAGGTCATGAGAGACGGTATACGCGAAATTGTCCAGCTCCTTATTGACTATTTCCAGTAATCTTTTTTGCTCTTCCACCTCGGCCTTCTTTTGTTCCAGCTTTACATTGGCCTGAACAAGACTGTTCGTCATCTGGTTAAAGGAATGCGCCAATTCCCCGATCTCGTCCGTGGCCTCTATCTTTGCCCGCGCCAGAAGATCCCCTCCGGAAATCGTCTTGGATATCCTCGTCAACGCCTTGATGGGCCTGGAGATGGAACGCGCTATGAGGATCGCTATGACTACCACCAATATCAGGATTACCGAGCTTACATTGAACAGCGTATTTCTCAGCCTATTCGCCGGGGCGAATATTTCAGAGATATCCATCTTTACCACCATGCCCAGTTTCAAGGTAGGCAGATACCTCCAGGCCGCTAGCACTTCCCTGCCCCTGTAATCCACGAATGTCCCTGAGCCGTCTTCGCCATTCAGTGACCTCTGAACATAAAGGCCCTGTCCCGAATCAAGCCTGATCGTCCTCGCGAACGCAGCCTGCGGATCGAATCTGGTAGGCGCTATAAAAACAGCCTCGTCCTTTATCTTTGACGCGATGATCAACTCTCCGGTCTGGCCTAACCCGGCGCAATCCTGGGCAAACCCGTAAAATATCCTATTGCTGACCTGCGCCACCGCGATCCCTATGAAATCCGCCCCTTTAAAAATCGGGTGAGCGATAAAGATGGCCCCGCCGCCCGTTTGCGGGTGATGCTCGAAACTCGATATCGCTATTTCCTCGGAATCTTTCGCGCGCGTAAATACATCGAATAATTCAGAACGCCCGAACAATGCCTCGTTATAGAGCGCCCTGGACCTTCTGTCTTCCAGGAGAGAAAGGACCACCTCCCCGTCCAGGTTGATGAGCATGATGTTATCATAATCAAACAGATGCCTGTAATACGCGAACATCGGCCTGAATTCCTCCCTGATGGCCTGATAATCGGGGGAATCCGCGCCGCTATTTGAAAAAACCCTGAAGAACCTGTCCGCCGCGTCTATAAATTCCTGCGTATAGAACAGCGCGGATACGTCTTTCTTCAGCTTCAGGGAATGCGCCTCTATCTGGTTCGCCTTATTATCGCGCACCGCGAACAGGCTGTTCGCTATCTCTTTCTTCAGGGCCTGCAGGGAAAATTTATAGCTGATATAGATTGAAGCGGTCAGGGTCAGGAGCGCGATGAATAAAAACCACAGGACAAACTTGGTGGTAATTTTATAGTTCTTAAAAAATTGCATGCGGATTACTTAAATACCCTTATGGTGGAATAATCCTTCACGAACAGGTACGCCATGAACCATAATAAGCCGAGCGAAAACAATACGAAATAATAGAATTTCCTTCTTTCTTTTACTTTCATACGCCCTCCCATGAAAAACCGTTACCCTAAATGGTCTTGAGCCTGAAAGACAGCCGCGCGCCCTGATACAGCTCGCTCTCGGCCCATATCTCGCCGCCATGCAGTTCCACGATCTCTTTAGCGATCGACAGGCCTATGCCTGTCCCGCTGATATCCGTAGGCGCCCTCTCCCCTATCTGATAGAATTTATCGAATATCCTGGGTAAATTCTCTTTTTCTATGCCGGTGCCGGTATCCTCCACGCTCACCCTCAAATCCCCGGTATCACTCTCCAGCGCCGCCTCCACGGTAATGACACCCTCATTAGGGGTGAACTTTATGGCATTGCCTATGAGATTATTCAAAACCTGGTTTATCCTGTTAGGGTCCACATTGACCTGGGGCAGGCCGCCCTGGATCTTCTTTTCTATGACGATGGATTTGGCCCTGGCCCAGGTACCCAGGGTCTCCACGGATTCGTCTATGATCTTATCTATGCCGACAATCTCGCGCCTGAGATCCATCTTTCCGGACTCAAGCTTTGAAAGGTCCAGGAGATCGTCTATCAAAAGGCCCAGTCTTTTTAAATTACGGTCCGCGATGGAAAGGAATTGTTTTTCCACGTCTTCCGTTATGCGGGCATTGTCTTTATCCAGGAGCATGGATATGGCCTTCTGGGTGGCTATCAGCGGCGTGCGCAGTTCATGGGTCACGGTACTGACAAAGTTTGATTTCATGTCGTCTAATTGTTTCTGCTTCGTGACATCCCTCAGGACGGAGATCATCCCTATCGTCTTGCCGTTTTCGTCCTCTATGATCGCGTTACTGGACCTCAGCACTTTTTTGGTTTCGTTGTCCTGGCTGAATACCTCTATATCCTTATCCGCCTTGCCGGAAGGGCCCCGTATCAGGGCAACCAGCGATTTTGTTTTCGCGCTGTCCATGATAGACCTTCCAACAACATCCTTCTTCGCGACACCGAGCATCTTCTCCGCGGCGGCGTTCACCATGATAACATCGCCCTTCGCGTTCAGGACAATCAGGCCCTCGGCCACGCTGCGCACGACAGCCTCCGTATCCCTTTGGTCAACGAGCACCTTTTTATATTTCTTCCAGGAGTTCTCCGCGTTGTCCAGGAGCGACCCGTACCTCCTGTCGAATTCCTGCCTGCCCAGGTTCGTCCGATTCTCCAGCTCGCCGGCGAAAATACTCACCAGTCTGTTGCTGATCTCTTCGGAACGCTCCCTCAGAAAAGGCTCTTCTTTTATTTCATCAAGTATGACCTGTTTCAGGGAATCCTGCCCGGAGGCGTTCAAAACCGATGACCTTTCTTTTTTAAATCCCGAATCCACGGCCCTCTTTGGCCGCGCCGGCGTCCTTGATAAACGTATCAACAGCCACGCGATTATCACGCTGAATATTATCGCTACCGTGTATATAGCCATTACTGAACTCATGACACCCCTCCTTGCCTAAAAATCCGCCTATTAATCGAGGCCCACGTTAAGCAGGCTCTCATAAAACTCCCGGTAATTTTCTTTTTTATCGCTATTGCGCAAGGCCATTGCCGCCTTCGGATGCTCGTTAAGCATCCCCGCGATCGCGTAAGGAATGATATAACCCCATTCTATCTTCCCCCTCAACGGGACAAATTCGTTGGATATCAAATCCAATATGGGCCTGAGGTTAAATTTTGGGTTTTTCAGAAAACCTACCAATAATTCCAAGGGGCAATTCCCCGCGGCCCTGCCTATGCCATACACGGTGGCGTCCATGTAATTCGCGTCATGTATTATGGCCTCTATGGTATTGCTGAAAGCCAGTTGCTGATTATTATGCCCGTGAAATCCCACTTCCCTGGTCTTTAAAATAGCCTTGAACCTCTTCACCAGATCTTCCACCTGTTCCTGGTACAACGCGCCAAAACTATCCACTATGTAAACCACGTTTACCCTGCTTTCGTTCTCTATCTGGCGGAGCGCCTCGTCAAGCTCGGGCCCTTGATCTTTTGAGATGGCCATGATGTTTATGGTGGTTTCATAGCCCTTCTCGGCTATGTGATTTACCATGTATATAGCCTTGTCGATATCCTTGACGTACGTGGCGACCCTTATCATCTTGACGGGGCTTTCCTTGGCCGGTTTTATGTCGTCCAGGTCTACCCTGCCGATGTCAACCATAACGGAAATCTTTGTCTGTGACGGGATGCCGTCCACGACCTTGCGAATCTCGTCATCGTCACAAAATTTCCAGAGCCCGTATTCTTTCGGTGAAAAGAGTTTCTTCGAATTCTTATATCCGATCTCCATGTAATCAATCCCCGCCTCCGAGACAGCCCTGTACGCCTCGCGGACAAACCTGAAATCAAAATCATGGTTATTCATCAATCCACCGTCTCTTATCGTGCAATCCACAACCTTTATCTTTTCTCTGTACATCTTTCCTCCTGTCAGCCAACAACCCGGCCTAAAACGCCAGGTTGTAATAAGAATCCAGCGTCTTCAACGATTTATCCACGGCCAGCCATATGAAATAACTCAGGACAATAGCCGCCATGGTCACGATGATCTTAGTCTTGACGCTAAAGCGCGGATTAAACCACACCAGGGGCAAGGCCAATGGGCCGACGCATAAAAACCCTATTATCACCCAATAAACGCTGAAATACCACTTGACCTTCTCTTTCTTTTCCGTAAATTCGCCGCAGTATCTGCACTTGACCGCGTCGTCCTGTATCTCTTCGGCGCAATAAGGACATTTCTTCATGCGCTTATATCCTTCTCTGCAAGACCAGCTCGCGTTTTTCAGAATCAACCCTGAATATAAAATTATTCAAAAAAGACATGCCCAACAAGCCGTTATTCCCGCCCAAGTCGCTATCAAGCACGACCGCCTTCACGTTGTAGATCTTGACCCTGCCGACCCTTATCTCCTTTATATTTACTTCCCTGCCGCTCACGCACCCGCCATTAGCCAGTTGACATAACACCGTCCTGGCCCCGGATGTCTTTATCCCTAATTTACGGGCCACTTCCCGGGATATCTGAGTATCCGAACACCCGGTATCCAAAATCAACCTTGTCTTTATCTTCCTGTTTAAAAGCGCGTCTACCAATAAACTATTACCTTCTTTCGCGAGGCTCACGACATGCTTTCCCGCGGCCATGTTCACGACCGTCTTGACGCCCTTGGCCGTCATCATGGCGGTGGCGCCAATCACCTTTCCCGTGACCTTGACCGTACCCGCCGCCACCTTGGCCGCGGCGCCCACCACGCCCCCGGTAGTCTTGATCACGGCGCATCCGCTCGCGAAAGACATGACCAATAAGATAAAAATCACGCGAAGGATATTCATTTCTTTTTTATTTTGCCCGCCTTCTCCTGCAGCAGGCCCATGGGGCACATCACGCACCAGGCCCTGGGCTTCGTGGCGATACCCAGGATTATGGCGATGATAGTCGATACAAGACACATCATCACGAACGCGAGGCCTATTGCCGCCGCGTCCCATCCTGTCCTGGCAAGGCGCGATATCAGAAAACCCGCCGCCAATACGAAAATCACCCACCTGAACCATTGCCTCGCGAAGATACCCGGGACAGGTTTTTTCAGGCTGACCCTTGAAAGCCAAAGGTCTAAAAAAGCGCCTCTGGGGCATAAATTCCAGCACCAATGCCTCGGCCTGGACACAGACAGCGCCAGCATGAAGACCATCGACCCTATGACAAAATACCCAAGCGCAGGATAAAAGAAACCGCCTATCACGACCAGCGGGAGAAACCACACCATTATAAATTGGGATTTTTTCATCAGAAACTAGGCTCTATGCAGATAATTTTGTATTTCCTGAAATCCTTCAGGCCGCCCTGGATAAAACTAAGGTTGGTCAGGTATTTCATCTTGCACCAGGTAAGAAATTTATTCGTGGGCTCCATTCCAAAGTTCCATTTAACGTATCGATACGCGTAATACAGGGTGAGGATAAAAGACACGGAACTTACTATCCACCATCCGAATATCAGGCCTAAAATAAAAACCGCGCCGAACGCGTGCATGAGATGAAAATTCCCCAGATACACGAATCCCCTGAAGGGGAACGGGACGCTTATGGAAGGATTGCCTTTTAAAAACTGGAATATTATTTCCAGCCTTTTCTTCTTCACGTATTTATTGATCAGCGACGCGTGTGCCTGGCCATAAGTCACCCATACCCTTCTCAGCGACTTCAAATCAGCCCTGTGCATGTGATCGACTTTCGCCTTGGGCGCGAAATAATACTTCCACCCTTTTGAGCGATGCTGAAAACTCAGGTCCATGTCTTCCCCTGTGGGCAGGTCCCAGAACCTCGCACCTATTTTCTCCATGGCGGCCTTCCTGTACGCGACGTTGCACGTGCCGAAAAAATACGCCTTATGCCCAGCTATATCCGAAGGCAGCGGGTCTTTTTGAAAATCAGGATAATACCCTTCCTCGATGAAACCGTAACGTGGCGAGACCATATTGAACCTGAAATGCTGACACCACGCCTCTACCATGTTATCCGGATCCACCCTCAGGGTAAAGACCTCTCCCCCTACCGCCGCTATATCCGGATCTCTCTTGAAATGCCCCAGCATCTGCGTGATCCAATCCCTGCACGGCGCGCAATCGGCGTCCGTAAAGAATAAAAATTCCCCTTTTACGGCCTGCAAGGCCTTGTTTCTCGCGTATCCGGGAGAGGGGCAATTCGGTATCTCGACCAATTTGATAAATGGGTATTTTTTCTGCCACTCTTTTATGATGGGAACGGTCCTGTCCGTGGATCCGCCGTCGGCGATGACTATCTCCCAGCGGTCATGCGGATAATCGACATCCAGGAGATACTGAAATGACTTTTCAATGGTTCTTTCGAAATTTTTTATTGGGATTATTATGGAAACGAACGGCTGATTGTCCATTCCGCCTTTTCGTCAGCTGGCAGGCTTGACTTCTATCTTAACCTTCGGCTGATACAGGGATTTCCCGTCCTTGAACAGAAAACCGCGGTTTCCGTTGGCTAATTCCCGCGCGTCCAGCTGTTTTTGGGCCTTCACTTTTTTCTCGTAAATCTCCGCCTTGGCTTCGCGTATCGCCTTTTTAAGCTCTACTATGGAATGGAGACGGGCCTCTATGGACGCCTTTTCCTGCGCCAATAGGCATATCTTTTGCTCCAGTTCCCTCTTCGCCTTTCTCAGTTCAGCGTTATCTTTTCTCGCGAAACCTATCTTCCTGTTTAATAATACCAGCTCGACACGGACATTCCTCAATTGCTCGTCTGTCTTGAGGAACTGCTCGCGGGTATCCCTTAACTCCTCCTTGAGCTGGGCCATCTCTATTTTTTCCTGGGCTATCTGCTCCTGGCTTTTCTTCAACGCGGTCTTGGTCTCCACCAGATCCCTGGCCAGCATGAAAAAAGTAAAAAATATACCCACTACGAGCAGGATAAATTTAACACCGCTTTTCATCTTGTTCTCGCTTTCTAACGCCTGTCATAACAACATATTACAATTAGTTAGTGTAGCACAAAACACCCCATATGTCAAACTAAAATATGCCTATAATTAACCAAGCCGCGCCTGACCTGGATTTCATTGAATATATGTGGTATATTTATAGTAGGGGGACAATGTTATGGCTAAGCTTGCCAAAGAAGCCATAATCGTAATGTTAATTTTGAATACGTTTACACCCCTGCCGCTGGCTGCCAGCGAATCCGCTGTAATCGTAAATCACGCCTCCTCTTGCTCCTTTTCCGACTGGTTAAACGGAAAAACACAGCCGGGACCAATCAGCGAAAAAGAAGAAAAAAAGATACTGAGGGAATACTGGAAGCAAAGGCTCGGCGTAGACGTGTTTTACCCCTATTTCAAGGCCAAGGAAGTGGAATCCAAGGTAAGCGAAAAATCCAGCGTAAGGATACTGAAACTGAGAGGAAAGCCCGAGATCAAGGAAGACAGCGTCAAATACATATTCAGGCTGAAATTCTGATCCGCGTCATTGTCCCGCGGTCTTCTTATACAATCCTACCAATTCGGCTGAATCCAGGATATGGCCTTTCATGGCGGCTTCCAGCGACTCCCTATCGGCGCCCTCGTCCAGCTCAAGGAGGATATCCAGGGCATACAGCCTGAAAAAATAACGGTGCGTGCCTGAAGGCGGACAGGGCCCGCCGTAATCCATCTTCCCAAAATCATTGACACCCTGGCTGCCCGGGATACCTGATTCATCTATGCCGGGAACAACAGGGATATTAAAGACGACCCAGTGGGTCCAAGTACCCATGGGCGCGTCAGGGTCATCCACTATCAACGCCAGGCTCCTGGTCCCCGCGGGAACAGACTCAATATTCAGCGCCGGGCTGACGTTTTCGCCCTGACAGGTAAATTTCCCCGGGATAAACTCTTTATCACTGAACTCCGGGCTGGTCAATTTCATGGAGCCGCCCCCCTCCGCCATGGATAAACTTAAAAAACATAACGCGACGCAGGCCGTCGCGCAGATTTTTCTCAATTCCCCTTTATTCAAAAATCTCCATTTACCTTCCGGCAATGACCCTAAAGTCAAATCCGCCTCCTTTATCCTCTTTAAATCGAACACCCTGTAACCCGCCGCCCCAAACATCCTTCTTACCTGACGATTCCTGCCTTCGTGTATGGTTATCTCCACTTCATTCCCGGTCCTGTAAATTATCTTGCATGGGGAAGTGGCCTTTCCTTCCAGAGGCACGCCCTTTTCCAGCATTGCCTTATCCCGTTTATCCAAATCCCTGTCCAATACCGCGGAATAGGTCTTTTCCACGTTAAACCTTGGGTGCGTGAGCCGGTTTATAAGATCTCCGTCGTTTGTCATCAGCACGAGACCTCTCGTATCCTTATCCAGCCTGCCTACAGGATTCAAATGGCCAAGCTCCTTTGGCAGGAGGTCCATGATTGTCTTTTCCGCGAAACGGTCTTTTTTCGTAGTAACGATCCCCTTGGGCTTATTCAGGGCGATATAGACAGCGTCCCTTAAAATTATTTTTTTGCCATCAAGGGTTACGCTGTCAACGGCGGGATCCACCCTGAACGAGGGATCCGTGACTTTTTTATCATTAACACTCACCCTGCCTGACTCTATAATGCCCCTGTTGGACCTTCGGGAGGCGACCCCCGCCTTTGACAGATATACCTGCAGTCTCACGATTTAAAAACGCACGCTCAAGCCGGTATTGAAAGTCACATCCGGGCTCGATGCCGCTCCTATGTTTTCGATAACCGCGAAACGCCATGACACGTTCTTTTTTTCTTTCCAGATATAATTAACCCCCAGGCCGGCTTCGTAGCCTTCGTTATCCAGCACATTCGTGTCGCTGAAGGGATACGGGGTCGTATTGCCGGTGCACTGCGTCACCAGGGAAAACCTCGGAGTAAAAAAATATTCCGCGGCCAGCATGAACGAATAAATCTGCTCATCCATGCCGAGGACGCTGAAAAAACCGGGGGATTCTATAAAAACCGCGTTAAACCCGCCGTAGATAAAAAACCTCTCAAAGAATGATTTATCGGCCAGTATCCCGAAACCATAATCAAACTCTCCGCTGCCCAACAAATCATCCTTTTCTCCGGTGGGAAGTTTTAACGCGGAACGCAGTGAAAAATTAGGAATCCACGCCCCTTCCCTAAGCAGCTGATATTTCGCGTTCAGGACTATGTCCCCCAGGCCTTCCGTAGAATCTTTTTTATTGATAAGGTACACGCCGTTATACCGGAAAGTGTAATCGAACTTGTCAGTACCCTGTCTTTCCCTGGAGCGGGGAGTCCTGGCGTTTACCGCGTCCTCAAATCCTTCCACTAAATTGTCTGTATACCCGCTGGAAAAAGACATATAAGGGACCTCTATGCCCAGTTCCAGATTTTCGTAAACACCATATTTAAAACCCAGCTCATACCTATTGATCTCCATGTCTATCTGGATGTCATAAAGCGAGGACGCGGGAGTAAAACAGCTCACTGTTATGTTCGAAAGCGTGTAATCCGCGCTTATCACGGCCTTGTCGCGCCCCGTCACGCTCGCCTCCTCAGGCAGCATCTGGAGATAAAAAAGATACAGCGGCATCTGATTGCGCGCCGGGATAGGTTTCGCGGCGGCATCCGTCAGGCCTAAAAACAAAACCATTGCGATCCCCCTGATTCTGATAATACATTTCATCTAATTCCCCCCCCCCCTTGAAAAAGTTAAGATTATATGGTACACTTATATTAGCCGATAAGGGCAAACCCTGAGAAATCAGGGGGCGCAAAGCCGACAGGCCTAAGTTACCCTGACAAGCCGTGACCGTGATGCGGACGGTTAGTTAGGCAGTCAGCGGGTAATATGGCGGCTGGGTTGCCGAAGCGATGAAAAGCCGAAAGCTCAATCGCCTTTATCGGCTTTTTTTATTGCCTTTTCGAGTATCTCCCTGAATTCCCCCTCTAGAACCAAAAAAGTAGCCACGTTACAACCGGTTATATTCTTTATCTTAGCTATCGTCTCTATGTCTTTCGGGTTCACCATGGCCAATGAGATCATGTCTTTTTCCTTCCTGACGGGCACGACCCCGTATTCGTTCAGGAACTCTATGGGTATCTTCGACATAACCTCTTTTAATTCCCCGTCCTCGCTGACATGACGCGCGTCGAGATGCGGCACGTTCATCTGAGACTCAAGCGCCCTCACTATGTCGCCAGGGCTGGCCATGCCAAGCCCTATTATGCTCTGACCTATTTTCTGGCCGGTACTCCAATGTTTATTCAACGCCGTCTCCAACTGGTCCGGCGTTATGACCTTGGATTCCAGTAATATCTGGCCAAGCACCTTGTGCTTTGCTACCGCCTGTTTTCTTATGTCCTTTTTCTGGGGGTCATCGATAAATATTTTTTTCTCGATCTGCCTGCGGTTAACTAAAAAATTGCTGCCCGGCAGGGTCTTCAGGTAATGCTTTATCTCCGTTATGGTCTCCATCAACTCTACCATGTTTTTTATCGGCGTATTCTTATTATTCACTATGGCTATGGAAATGCTCATGAGGGGCATGTTGGACACGTTCCCGCGCCTGTCTTTCGCGACGACATGCCCCCTTTCCCTGTCCTCTTTCGTGTAATGAAAAGCCATGATCCTGTTGAAGGTAAGTATAGATTCCGAGGCGATCAACCTGTCTCTCTCCGGGGTCGTGACCACCACGAAATCATCCCCCCCGATATGCCCCACAAAATCATCCTTGTTCCCGTATCTTTTTACTGTGGTGGAGATGATGTACGCGACGTGCCTTATGACGCTGTCGCCCTTCATGTACCCGTACTTGTCGTTAAACGTCTTGAAGTTATCGATGTCATAATAAGCGACTGAAAAAGGCAGGCCCTGATCCAGCTTAACATGCACTATCTTTTCTATCTGCCTGTTGCCGGGCAGGCGCGTCAGGGCGTTCGCGGACAGCTGATGCGTGGTCCTCCGGAGCGCCATCTCCATCCTGACCTCCAGGTCGATGGGATCCGGCGGGTTCGCGAGGTAATCATCCACGCCCTGCTCTATATCGAGCATCTTCTTTCTTATCTGTTTCCTGTCTATCAGGATTATTATGGGTATGTGCGCCGTGAGAAAATCTTCTTTTAACAGCCTCGACACCTTAAGGCCGTCCAATTTCTGCAGGTTGGAATCCACTATGATGATATCCGGCTGCTCCTTTCTGACAAGATCCTGCACCAGCGTACCGTCCGAGATATGCACCACATCATAATCCCAGGCCTTGAGGAGATACAGCAAGATATCCCTTATTTCGTTTACGTGCTCGGCCAGAAGAACTTTTCTCTTGTGCTGGTGCATGTATATTATTATATAGATTACCGAACTAAAGTCAATTAATCGTTGCTCAGAAATAAGCATTATTTTAATAAATAAAGCATATCTCCCCAGCCAAAAACCAGATTTAATCCTTGTAAATTTCTCTACTTTAATATATACTCGTTTTCATGAAAGTTTCCGTATTAATACCCGCTTACAACGAGGAAAACTCCATAGGAAAAGTCATGGCTGAAATCAAGGCCATAGATCTGCGCCCCTGCGGGATATCTGAAAAAGAGATAATCCTGATTAACGACGGCTCTACCGACAAAACAGTTGAAAACGCGACATCAGTGATACCGGAGGCAAGGGTCATCCACCACATAAAAAAACAAGGCAAGGGCGCCGCGCTGATAAGCGCGCTGCCCCACGCCACGGGAGACATAATAATAATACAGGACGCTGACCTGGAATACAGCCCGGCGTCCTACCCGGCGCTCCTAAAACCCATAACGGACGGCTCGACCTCTGTTGTCTACGGATCCAGATTCCTGGAACAAGGGCACCCCGTCGGCATGAGGATGTCGTATTATCTGGCGAATCGTTTCGGGACAGCCCTAACGAACCTCCTCTGCGGCATAAGCCTTACAGACAGCCAGACTTGCTTCAAGATCTTTAAAAAAGACGCACTCAAGGATATGAAGCTGGTTTCCGGCGATTTCAGGATAGACCCGGAACTGACCGCCAAGATATCAAAAAAAGGATTCAAGATCACGGAGGTCGGCATACCTTATAAGGCAAGGACATTCAAAGAAGGCAAGAAATTCAAACCCGTCTATTCCCTCGGCGTGTTGTGGGCGATAATCAAATTTTCACTCTTTTGAAAAAAACAAATTTTTGGCTTTTATCTTTCCCGTGGCCCTCTTGTAGTCCTCGAGTTCTATGAATATCAAATCAGGCCTTCTGTTTTTTATCTTTCGTATCTCGCGGGTCCTCGAGGCGATGTACTTGAAATCCGAACCGCATTTGGGGCAGACCTTTGCCATGGAATAATTTATGCCCAGCTCCCTGCAGTTAGAGCAATCCCCTGTTGACTCGCCCACTATAAGCAGGTGATGAGAGATGTCATCCGTTTCTATTTCTTTCCACACCCTTACAAGCTCGCTCATGGCATTAAAAACCCCACACCCGGTTTTACCAAGTGTGGGGCATAGTTAGCTATTATGTTTGGTTTACGACAACTTGGTTACGTTAGCCGCCTGTTCTCCTTTTGGCCCCTGGACAACCTCAAACTCCACTTCTTGACCTTCTTGAAGGGTCTTGTACCCCTCCCCCTTTATGGCGGTGTGATGCACAAATACGTCCTTGCCATCTTCAGGAGTAATGAATCCGTAGCCTTTTTGATTGCTGAACCACTTTACTTTTCCTTTCGGCACCTCTACTACCCTCCTTCCCTAAAATTTATACTTATAATTATACACGAAATTATCTATTTGTCAATATCACCGGTCATCAGGCAGTTCTTCCGCCGCCTTTTCTTCGTAATCGTGAAAGATGCCCCTCGTCTTTATGTCATGGCCCTTTTCCAGGGTTTCCAGCCTCTGCTCCAGCTCATGCTGCATCTTCAGCATGATCCTGACCACGTCGGCTATCGGGTCGGGCAGGTTTCCGTGCTCGAAATCCAGCTCAAGCCTCTCAACGACCTTTTTCTCGACCACCTTGCCCGGGACACCCACGACGGTAGCCCCGTTCGGGACGTCTTTTACGACAACCGAACCCGAACCTATCTTCGCGCCGTCGCCTATCTTTATCGGACCCAAGATACAGGCGTTGGAACCTACTACCACGTTCTTCCCGAGCGTCGGATGGCGCTTGCCTTTCTCAAGGCTCGTGCCCCCCAGCACCACGCCCTTGTAAATAATGGTGTCATCCCCCACATCCGAGGTCTCACCTATGACAACACCCATCCCGTGGTCAATGAAGACACGCCTTCCTATCTTCGCGCCGGGGTGTATCTCTATGCCCGTCAGGAACCTTGAGAAATGCGAGATCATCCTGGCGAACAGATAAAGCTTTGTGCCGTAGAAAAAATGCGCGGGCCTGTGTAGCCAGATGGCGTGAAGGCCGGGATAGCAAAACAGCACCTCCAAGACACTCCTTGCCGCGGGATCTTTGTGGATCGCGGATTTAACATCTTCCCTTATTCCATTAAACATTTATTTATCCTTTTTTAACTTCGCGGATCCGAAATCGGTCCCGATCAGTTCTCTCTTGACGGCTCTCCGTCTAAAACAACCCAGTCCAAATCGTTGGCTATGCGCTTGGCGCGAGAGCACCCCGCAAGGCTGGAAATCGCCACTACTATCAAAATCAACCACGCTAAACGTCTCATCTCGCCTCCTTTGGCAGCGTAAAATAAAACTGACTCCCTTTTCCTAATTCGCTCTTAACCCACATCCTGCCTTTATGCAGGGC
>JBAZOA010000013.1:0-23973 GCA_041648935.1 Candidatus Omnitrophota bacterium
ATCCCTGACGATTTTTTTGATTTCATCCGCTTTTCTTTTCATGCGCCGACCTTTCTATTTTACAATCACTCCAAAAATCATACCGCTTATCGTCGCCATAATGACAACAAGACAAACATATACGGTCGTTTTCTTTGTGCCGATAACGCCTCGGATAACCAACATGCTCGGTAAGCTCAGCGCGGGCCCGGCTAAAAGAAGCGCTAATGCAGGCCCCTTGCCCATACCTGAACCGATAAGGCCCTGCAATATAGGCACTTCGGTAAGCGTGGCAAAATACATAAACGCGGCTACAATGGATGAGAAGAAATTCGCCCGCAAAGAATTACCTCCAACAAGCGCTTCCACGAATCTCGAAGGAATAATGCCCTCATGGCCAACCCTCCCCAAGAGGAATCCTGACACAAGTACTCCCCCCAAAAGAAGCGGAAGTATCTGAAGCGCGAAACCCCACGCAGCCCGTGTCCAATCTTTTAATTCGTCCTTCTTAAACCAGCTAAAAAGAGAATACGCTAAAATCACTAAGAACAATCCCGTAATCCACCATTTATACGCGTAGATGAGACTCCAAATTCCGGTATCGCCTTCCAAGGGCTTGCCCCAATTAGCGAAAACCAGCACCGCGACCATAGAGAAAAAATAAATGATATCTTTCCAAAGCGGCCGGGCTATTTTAACTTCGCCGAACTGAAGATCTCCCGAAGCATGGCGGGCGCGTTCTTCCTTTAAAAATATAAGGTGCATAAGAATGCCGATAACTACACTAAATAGCACCGCGCCTATGGCCCTGGCCAACCCTAACTGCCAGCCAAGGATGCGCGCAGTTAGAATAATAGCTAAAACATTTATGGCGGGACCGGAATAGAGAAATGCGATAGCGGGCCCAAGGCCCGCGCCTCTTTTGTATATGCCTGAAAAAAGCGGCAATACGGTACATGAGCATACGGCGAGTATCGTACCTGATACCGAAGCGACACTATATGAGAGGAACTTATTCGCCTTGGCGCCGAAATACTTCATGACAGAGGCCTGGCTGACAAAAACCGATATGGCCCCGGCTATAAAAAACGCCGGCACCAGGCATAAGAGCACGTGTTCGCGCGCGTACCACTTGACCAGTGCCAGGGCCTCAAAGATAGCGTTGTTAAACCGTATACTCTCTATCGGCAGATAAAAGCACGCCAAAAACGCCGCCAGGATATATAGAAACTTTTTCCATTCTTTCATTATTTTCTCCTTCTCTCTATTTTACAGCACCCGCCCTCTATCCTGATCGCCTTGATGTTCACCAGGCCGTCCGCGATCTTCCTATGCGCCGAGGCAACGATCCTTGAAAACGTCGGCCTGGAGATCCTCATCTTTTTAGCGGCGTGGATCTGCTTTAATCCTTCCAGACAGGCGAGGCGTACCGCCTCAAATTCATCGATCGTAAGATACACGCTCTTTAGCTTGCTCAGGGGCCTGCAAAGCGGCTTGAAACACCTCTCTCCCGGCAGGCACTTTACTGATCTGGTCTTCTTCGGCCTCAATATAACTCCTTAGTTATGAACATATGTTCATAACTAATTTACCATAAACACTTCCACGTGTCAAGAAATTATAAAAAATTTTACGCTTTTATTCTCGGGCCGAAGATCGCGGCGCCTATCCTTACAAGGTTCGCGCCTTCCTGGATGGCTATCTTATAGGAATCGCTCATGCCCATGGAGAGATATTTTATGTCTATTATTAACTTTATTTTATCGAAGAGCGCCTTCGTGTCTCTGAAATACGGCCTGTAATCCTCAGGATTTTCCAGCGCGGGGCCCATTGTCATGAGGCCCGTTAACTTTATATTTTTCAATCCTGACACGCGACGGGCAAGGGTCTCCGCGTCCTCGGGCATCACACCGGATTTATTCCCTTCTTTGGCTGAATTGACTTCCATGAAGACCCGCATGACCTTTTGTATCGCGGCGCATGAGCTATCTATGGCCTCGGCTGTCTCAATTGAATCGAGCGTTTCTATGACATCGAAGATTTTTACGGCCTTTTTAACCTTATTTTTCTGCAGGCGGCCTATCAGATGCCATTCCGCCTTCCTGCCTATGATATTGAATTTCTTCTCCGCCTCCTGAACGTAATTCTCGCCTATTATCCTCACGCCGCCGGCTATCGCCTCCAAAATCTCTTCCGCCGCCCTGGACTTAGCCGCGGCCACGAGTTCCACGCCCGTGGGCAATCCGCTCAATATCCTCACCGTATTATCTTTTATCAGACCCATGTCTCTTTTTCAGCCCGTTATCGTCAAGGGCCCTGACCTTCTTTTTCCTGACGTCATAAACGGAAACCGCGGTCATGCCCTTAAAATATTTTTTTATCTCCTTAATTTCCTCTTTTGATAACGGCCTTTCCCCGCATTCCCTTAAAGGCGTGTTGATCTGGACCTCTCCAATCCCCAGTTTTTTAGCGAAACCCGCTATCTCCGCCGCGGAATCTTTGTTTTTCCCCACAAACATCACCTGAAGCGCGAGCCTGCCTTTATAAAAGGCCCTGAATTCCTTGATGCCGTTTATAATCCCGCTGAACCTGACGCCTGGCATGGGCCTGTTAATATCCCTGAACAGGCCTTCATTGTGCGCGTCCAGCTTGACCAGCACGAAATCAGCCAGGGCCAGATCCCTCCGCGCGTCTTCCCTGTCGATCAACGAGGAATTTGTTATGACCGCTATTTTCTCTTTTCTGATTTTCCGTATCTCTCTTATTATCTCCCCGAGATTCGCGGCCAGGGTCGGCTCGCCGCTGCTTGAAAAAGTGATATAGTCTATTTTCCGCTTCGGCGCGGAGCGCAATTCAGCCAGGATTTCTTTTGTGGGCACGAAGACCTTTCTTTTATCGCTGAAGGTCTTCGTCTCGCCCAGTTGACAATAAACGCAATCGAAAGTACAGACCTTTCCGGCTTGCGATATGGGATCGATACCCAGCGACACGCCTAACCGCCACGAGAACACCGGCCCAAAGATATACTTAGGTTCTGCCATATCAATGCTTGAAGACGAAATTTTTAAAGCACCAGGGGTTTTTCTTGTCGAGATATGAGCCCGGGTTTTCCTTGAAAAAAACCTGGTAATTCTTAAAAGGCGTCCAGTCGGTAGGCTCTGAGATGAATTTCCCGAGATACGGCTTCGCGACGTTCAAGACGTACTCATGCGGCAGGTCTTCGGGCTCGAGCACGCCCCTGTTAGGATTTTCTATGGCCCACATGGCCGCGGAGACAACGCCTATAGCCACCTGTATGGTGGTGGCGTTCTGGTGAGGCACGAGCCTCCTTGACTGCTCTATGCTCAACATGCTCCCCGTCCACCATGAATTATATTTATGGCCCATTATCAGTATGCCGAGGGTGTCTGAGCCGTTTGTTATCTCGTCGCTCATTATCCTCAGTTTTGGCTGCAGTTCATAATTCCTGCACCTGAGCTCGTGCAGAGAAGACATGGTTTCATCAGAGGGCAGATAGGCGTAATGGACAGTAGGCCTGTATACGGATCTGCCGTTCCTCCAGACAGTCAACTTATCAGAGATGGTAAACGCCTCGGCGTGCCTTATTATCATGCCTATTATCTCCTGATAAGGTATCCACGAGCGTACCCAGGTATTCATGCCCATCTGAGACAGGAATATCTGGTTTTTCGGACCCACGTCCGGAAGATTGGCCAATTCTGGAAGATCTTTTTCGTGCGTCCCCCACCCGATCTCAGCCGGAGAGGTCGCTTCTTCACGCAGGCCCTCGATGCTCCACGTACCCACAAATTCATCAACCTCTTTGGGCCTGCTGGATATCTGGGTGTCTCTCTCACTGCAATGTAATACCTTTACGCCTAATTTCATGGCGAGTTCGGCGAACTTCCTGCTCTTGAGAAAATGCTCTATGGCCGTCTTGTCCTTTTTAAGGACCGTCTTGTCCTTTAGATATCTGGCGCCGATATCCTCCAGGCCTTTTTTCGTGAAGTGGGAGATGAGACCGGGATTCGCGCCGTGGTCCAACACCGCCGTTATGGACCTGTCCCATTTTGAGGTCAGGGCATCCAATTCCATCTGTCTGCAGTAGATTGATTTTTCAAAAGGGGTCTTCTTGTCAATATTGGCGTAAGGATCCCATTCCTCGACAGAGGTGTTCACGTACAACACCTTGTTATCGTGGCACCAGTTCAGCATGGACAGGCAATCCACGTTCCAGGAAAGGTCTATCAGAAGCCCGCCGGCCGAGACATGCCTTGACAATGTCCGGGCTATGTTGACAGGGGTGATCTTGTCCTGAAAATATTTTATGCCCTTGTCCGTCCACGGCTTCAATTCCCCGCGTTTATCGACAAAATCAATGACTGTTATATTTTCATACGGCACTTTTACGTGTTTTAAAAGAAGCGGCAGGGCGCACCTCGCGACCGAACCATGACCCACCATCAGGATCTTGTTTTTAAAAATAACCATGTCGCACCTCCTAACATCAGTTTACACCAAGTTTATTTTTATGTCAAACGAGTAAAGACTGTGATAGAATTTATTCAACCAAAGGAGGCGCAAAATGTCTAAAAAAGCTGTCATAATACTCGCCACCGGTTTTGAAGAAACAGAGGCTGTCGCGACAATAGACATGTTACGAAGGGCCGGAATAGACGTAACAATCGCCGGGCTGGATGACATCAAGGTATGCGGATCCAGGAATATCACGGTTCTAGCGGATAAAAAATTCAATGAGATTAAACCGGGTGATTTTGACGCGGTTATACTGCCCGGGGGGGCCGCCGGCGCGATGCATCTGGCCGGTTCCAAAAAAGTAAGCAAATTCCTTAACGCGATGGATTCAAAGGGGGCCCTTATCGCGGCGATATGCGCCGCCCCCAGCGTGGTACTCGCGCCCCTGGGTATATTGAACAACAAAACGGCCACGTGTTTCCCCGGGGATCAGGTTGATTTTGACAGGACCACGCGGCATAAAGACGTCCCTGTCGCGGAAGACGGGAACATCATAACAAGCCAGGGTCCAGCGACAGCCATGGAGTTCGCGTTTAAGATAATCGAAAAACTCATAGGAAGGGAAACGGAAAAGAAGGTCCGGAAGGCGGCCTTAGCTGACCGCGGATAAAATATCGAATCCCAGTTTATCAAAAAGTTCTTTTAATTTAGCCATTGGCAGGCCCAGGACATTGAAATAAGATCCCTTTATGTCGTCAAATATAAATGACCCCGCGCCTTCTATCGAAAAACCGCCCGCCTTATCGTAAGGCCCGAGCAATTTAAAATATCTTTCCATGTCTTCTTTAGGGATGTCCTTTACCCTGACAATCGATTTCTCATGGCCCATGGCCTTTTTTCTTTTTTTGGCGTCAATGACGCAAAGCCCGGTATAGACGGAGATTGTCCTGCCCGCCATCCGGCGCAGCATCTCCCTGGCATGGCGCGCGTCTCTGGGCTTGCCTATGATATCCCCATCCAGCAGCACGACCGTATCCGCGCCGATTACATAACCGGTGTCAAATCTCCCCGCGACCTTCTCCGCTTTAAGCTCCGCGTTTATCATGGCGACTCGCTGCGGAATCCTGCTTATCTTCATATCCTCCTTGGCGCGACTCGCGACAACCCTGTGTCTTATGCCGCACGAGGCGAGTATCTCCCGCCTTCTCTTTGAGGTAGAAGCCAATATGATATCCATAATTACCTTAATATACCCTTAAACACCGATTATCTCAAGTTTAATTTGACCAAACTATGCGGGCTAAGTTGACAAAAGTAGTATTGCTTGAGTGTCAACTTAGAAAATTTTATTTGAAAAAAAATAAATATGTATTAGAATACTTGTAGAAAATAAACCCTGTGAAACGCTAAACCAAGGGAGGACTTCAGGAAATGGGATTTCCAAAGAAAATTCTGATCATCGGCTGCGGCTCCGTGTCGCAGTGCGCCATACCGCTCGTATTAAAACTGATCGACATCCCGCCAAAAAACATAACCATACTGGACTTCACGGATAATCGCGCGAGGGTGAAGGACGCCCTTGATAAAGGCGTGTCTTACGTGATAGACAGGGTCACGAAAGACAATTACAGGACCCTGCTCAAAAAATACGTCGGTAACGGCGACCTCATAATAGATCTCGCCTGGAACATAGATTCTATATGCATGTTCAAGTGGTGCCGCGAAAATAACGTGCTGTACGTAAACACCTCCTTTGAGGTATGGGACCCATACAATAAAGACCATGATTCCCCAAACCTGACAAATCTCACTCTGTACGGCAGGCACCTGGAGATAATGGATGTCCTGAAGAAACTCGGTGATAATAACGGCCCCAGTTTCGTTATAGACCACGGCGCGAACCCCGGCCTCATCTCCCACTTCACTAAAGTCGGCCTCGAGGATATCGCGAAAAGGATAATAGCTGAAAAACCGAAAGACAGGCGCGTGGACAAATTGAAAGACGCCCTCGCCGCGAAAAACTATCCTGAACTCGCGATGACTACAGGCGTGAAGGTAATACACGTGAGCGAGCGCGACACCCAGATAAGCGACAGGCCGAAAGAAGTCGACGAATTCGTAAACACCTGGAGCATAGAGGGATTTTTTGAGGAGGGTATCGCGCCGGCGGAGATGGGCTGGGGGACACACGAAAAAAACATCCCCAACGGCGCTTATTTCCACAAAAAAGGCCCGAAGAATCAGATTTGCCTGCGCGGCATGGGCGCCAAGACCTGGGTACGCTCGTGGGTGCCTGACTACGAGATAACCGGCATGGTGATACGCCACGGCGAGGCGTACGGCATATCGGAACGGCTCACCGTTTGGAAAAATAACAAGGCCGTCTACAGGCCCACTGTCCATTACGCCTATTGTCCGTGCGACGCGGCGATAAACTCCATGCACGAACTGGAGATGCGCAGATTCCACCTACAGAAAAACCAGCGCATAATGAACGACGAGATCATAAAGGGCGACGACCGATTGGGCGCGCTTCTGATGGGCCACGATTTCAACTCATGGTGGACCGGAAGCATCCTCAGCATAGATGAGGCGCGGCGCCTCGTGCCGAATCAAAACGCCACGACTTTACAGGTGGCGATATCCGTGGTGGCCGCGGCGAAATGGATGATAAAAAATCCAAGAAAAGGCTTCTGCCTGCCGGACGACATACCTTACGAAGATATAATGAAAATATCAAGGCCTTACCTGGGTGAGTTCGTATCAAGGCCTGTTGACTGGACGCCGATTAAAAACTATGATAAGATGTTCAGGAAAATGGGCTCGAAGAAACCGAAAAAAGAAGACGTCTGGCAATTCACGACCTTCTTGGTGTCTTAAAAATGAAAAACGGCGGCATTGAAAACCTTATAAGGAAAATGATCAAAAGGCATTCTTCCCCGCTGATGCTGATCCAGGAAGACACCCTTGAAAAACAGTTCAGATCTTTCAAGAAGTCCCTCCCCGAAGTAACACCTTACTACGCGATCAAGGCCAATCCCTATCCCGGCATTATTAAAAAATTCGTGGAGCTCGGGGCGGGTTTTGACGTCGCGAGCGCTAACGAGATGAGTACGGTATTGGAACTCGGCGCGCCTCCCGACAAGGTCATCTTCGCGAACACCATAAAATCAAACGATGACATAAGGACCGCCTATAAGAAAAAAGTAAGGCTCATGACCTTTGATAACGAACCGGAGCTTTATAAGATAGCGAAATACTGCCCGGGCGCGAAGGTCATAATAAGGATAAAGGTCGCGAACATCGGGAGCATCGTTGAGCTGTCGCTCAAATTCGGGGCTGACCCGGAACAATCCATATCCCTTCTTAAAAAAGCCAGGTCATTGGGGCTGAAACCCATGGGGGTGAGTTTTCACGTGGGCTCTCAATGCACGAACTCCGAAAATTACCTGCAGGCCCTTGAGGTCTCGTCGGCCATATTCAACGAGGCCAAGCAATCCGGGATATTCCTGAATATACTCGACATAGGCGGCGGTTTCCCCATAAAACATTTTGAAAATGACAGCCATGCCACGTTCGAGCGCATGGCAAGCCAGATACGTCAAAAATTAAAAAGGCTCTTTGACAAGAACGTGAGATTCATCGCTGAACCGGGCAGATTTTTCGTGGGACCGTCAGGCATACTAGTGACGCAGGTCATAGGAAGGGCATTCAGAAACAACAAAAATTATTATTATCTCAACGACGGGTTATATGGCGACTTCTCGGGGATTGTTTTTGATCACTGCAAGTATGAATTCAAATCTTTGAAGCGCGGCCAAAAATTCCTAAGCACGCTCGCCGGGCCTACCTGCGATTCGTTCGATACCATATCCCTGAGCGAGGATCTGCCGGAACTAGACGTGGGTAACGTGGTCTACGTGAAAAATATAGGCGCCTACTCGTGCGCGAGCGCGGTCCCGAACTTCAATGGATTCAAACCAGCCAAGATCGTGATGTGCTAGCTTCAAAGAAATAGATAGTCCCCGCATCATATAAAGGCCCATCATATAATTCTATTACATTTTTACCGGCGCTTTTTATAAAATCCCTTATCGCGTTTCCGTCAGGATGACATCTTAAAGAACCCAAGAAAAATACATTATTTTTAAAGACCCCGCTCGTGCCGCCTATAAAACCTGTTTTATGGCCCGGCAATCTCACGTATCCCGGTTTTACCAATAGGGGGCGGTCAATGACCGCCCCCGCGTTACATTTATCATAAATACCTTTATCTGATGTGATAATGTGTTTATCATCTATGGGGATCACGGAACATTTCACATATCCCTGCCTGACCTTTATGAATCCGCCTTTTAAATTTTCTATATTTCTCTCAACGCGCCCCTCATATCTTATTACCTTGTCGCCTAAACTACAGGCATTGTAGATGATATCTTTTGGATAAATGGAAGATTTTATTTCCGCGCCTTTCACGCATTCATAACCGTTGTTTCTCAAGAGCCCTGCTATGTCTTCCAGGCGCGGCTCATAAATAACTTTTTTACCATAAGAAAATAACATCATGTCGGGATGGCCCTGAACGGGACCCGATAATTTCTCGTGTAATGGCGCTTCAACGATATAAAAATTCATCTTTTTTAATCTATCCTTCGCCTTGGACGGCACGCGGGGATCAATAACGGCAATATTTTTTCTCATGTCTACAAGCTGCGGCCTGGCTATGCGGCCACCGCGTAGGTGGAGTAGGTTATGGAATACGATAGGGACGGCATAATGTTTCTCCAAAAAAATTTTCTCTGACTTCCCGTGGCCCGATATAACATTAAACATGTTTTTCGGCGCGTGGATTTCTATGCGAGAGCGGTTGGGTATTTTTTTATCCCCCAATATCCTCTTTATCTTGTTTCTCGCCTGGCGCGAGCGGGCCATCTGACCGAAGCTCGCGTGATACGGTCCGGCGAGCATGGATTTTTTTGAATTCAAATCCCTTGAGGGATGAAGGCCTACGCGTATGACATTTACGCCGGCCGCCTCAAAAATATCGCTTACCCTGGACGCCCAGTCAACCGCGTCTTCCATCGAGAGCGGCTTGTATTTTCCTTTTTTATATAACCAAGCCAATTTGGTCCCTTTTATGACCAACGTCGGATAAATCCTGGCTGTCCTGGGCTTAAATCTAACGAGCGCTTTCGCTGTCTTGATTGATCTTTCAAGGGTATCCCCAGGTAAACCCAGCATGACCTGGACGCCAAGCTCAAGCCTCGCGTCTTTTATGAATTTAACCGCGTTTTCCACTGCCTTGGGCTTCATCGACCTCCCGGATTTCATTAAAACATCTTTATCGAGCGATTGAATCCCAAGCTCAACCAAACACCCGCCTTTCTTTTTAAATAAATCCATGCTATCTTTTGAAACAGCTTCGGGATGAGTTGACATGCGTACGCCGGCGATCTTTTTATTCTTCATGTAAGGATAAACCGCGTCCAAATATTTTTTCTGGGTCTCTTCCGGAAGGAGCGTGAACGTCCCGCCAAAAAACGCGATCTCCACCCTTTCGCCTCTTGGGATTGTTTTCAGATCGCGCTCTATGACAGAACAGATCTCTTCCGCGGAAAGGGCCTTGGCCGCGCCTGATATCTTATATTGATCGCAATATACGCATCTATACGGACAGCCGGAGTGTGGGATAAATATGGGGATGACCTTCACTTATTGTTTATGGAATAATACCGTAAAAACCATTACAAGCGTAAAGAAGAAAAAATTCGCGTAGGTAAACGTCCTATAGACCATATCGGGGCTTTTGATGCCCGCAGGAAACATCGCCAGGAAACAAACCCATACGCCAAGCGCCCAAAAAATACTAAGGTCTTTGGATGAACGGCGCCTTATGATCCTTACTATGAGCGGGATATTCCAAAGCGGCAATATTACGCTTGCCACTAACGCTATTTTATTTAACATAAATCTCCGATAGCCAGCCAGTAGGGGAGGTTTAAACCTCCCCTACTTTTTAGAAAACCTATGCCTTGCCCGCGCTGCCAAGGACATGCTCATTCTTGTGCTTGTACATCTTCACGAGCTCGTCTCTCGCCGGGCCCAGGTATTTACGCGGATCAAACTCTTTGGGGCTGACAGCGAAAACCTCGCGTATCTTTGCCGTCATCGCGAGGCGGCCGTCCGAGTCGATATTAATCTTACAGACAGCTGAAGTCGCGGCCTTCCTCAATTGCTCTTCAGGGACGCCGGCCGTATTTTCAAGCTTGCCCCCGTATTTGTTGATAAGATCCACATATTCTTTGGTAACTGAGCTCGCTCCATGAAGGACTATGGGAAATCCGGGTATCCTTTTTTCAACCTCTTCAAGTATATCAAACCTTAAAGGCGGAACGCTCTCCCCCGGTTTTAATTTAAATTTATACGCGCCGTGAGATGTACCTATGGAAATCGCCAGACTGTCGACCTTTGTCTTCTTTACAAAATCCTCAACCTCCTCGGGATGTGTATAATGACTTGCCTCGTGGCTTACCTCGTCTTCTATTCCCGCCAGCACCCCAAGCTCGCCTTCCACCGTCACGTCGTACTTGTGGGCGTATTCAACGACTTTCCTGGTAAGCGCCGCGTTGTCGTCAAATTTATGGGCTGAGCCGTCTATCATGACGGAGGAAAATCCCGACTCGATGCACGACACGCAGAGTTCATACGTGTCTCCGTGGTCCAGGTGGAGCGCCACGGGGATCTTTGAGCCGGCCGCGTTTATTATCTCCATCGCGCCCATCGCCATGTGCCGCAGCAGGATCTGGTTCGCGTATTTCCTCGCGCCGGAGGAAACCTGCAGTATCACCGGGGAATTCGTCTCGATGCAGGCGGTTATTATGGCCTGGAGCTGTTCCATGTTGTTGAAATTATACGCGGGGATGGCGTATTTGCCGGCCATCGCCTTTTTAAACATCTCCCTGGTATTCACTAACCCTAATTCTTTGTAAGAATGCATAATTCCCTCCCTATTTTTGCACAATTATAACATAATCGTTCGCTTTCCTCAACACCTCTTTTGTGGAGATGAAACTCAGTCTCTTCTCGGCCTCGGTAAAATCAAGCCATTCGTGGCCGCCTATCTCGTAATCGTCCGTATTGATGTCTTTTTCGCTCGTACCGCATAAAAAATAAGTAACCCGCTTTTCTATCTTCTGGCCCTTTGAGGCGCCGCGGTTACTCACAGCTACATACGTTATCTCTTCTTTAAAACCATCCTTGAGCTCTAACTCACGCAGACCTGTCTCTTCCCTGGTTTCCCTCAAGCCCGCGTCTATTTCTGTCTCGCCCTCCTCAAGATGCCCTTTTGGAAAACCCCAATTTTTATTTCTCTTGCTGTAAACAAGAAGAAACAGCGTCCTGCCGTTTTCTTTCCTGAAAACAACGCTCCCCGCTGAGAATTCCTTATTCAACCAAGACCCCTTTCTGGCAACGAAACTCTTTTATGGCGGCCATTATATCCTCTTTTGTCCTGGCGCCGTACGCCTTCTGACGCAATTGTCTCACGCCGCTGAAGCCCTTGGCGTACCAGCCGAAAAACTTGCGGAATATCTTTACCGCCTTTTTAACGTCGTAAAAATCAACGCAGGAATTGAAATGTCTTTCCATGACATCGGCTATCTCTTCTATGGAAGGGCTCACGCCTTTGAATATCCAAGGATTCCCCAAAGCGCCTCTCGCCACGAGCGCCGCGTCGCAGCCTGTCTTATCCATCGTTTCCCGCGCGGCCTCACGGGTAAATATATTCCCGCTGGCTATCACCGGAATGCCCACGCTGTCTTTTACTTTTTTGATACTGACATAATCAACGTCTCCGCTGTAACCCTGCGCCTTATCCCTTCCGTGAACGAATATGGCGCTCACGCCCGCGTCCTGACTGGCCAGCGCGGTTTCCTTCGCGTTTACGGAACCGCTGTCCCATCCTGTCCGTATCTTTACGGTGACCGGGGCCTGAGAATTTTTGACTATTAATTTGAGAATCTCATGCAATTTTTTCGGTTCTTTCAGAAGCGCGGCGCCCTCACCTCTGCGCGTGACTTTTTTGACCGGGCACGCCGCGTTAAAATCCAGGATATCATACTCGTAATTCTTGCTCAGGGCGTCCATCCCTTTAAGTATGTACTCCGGCTCGCATCCCAGAATTTGAACTCCGAGAGGCCTGTCTTTTTTATCCCTGGTGAGCATCTTCCTGGTCTTCTTGTTTTTGTGGCCCAGGGATCTGACATTGATCATCTCGACAAACGCCAGCTCGCAGCCGAACCCGCGGTTCAGTAACCTGAACGGCAGATCGCTTATGCCCGCCATGGGCGCCAGTATCAGATTGGACCTTAAAGTCAGATCGCCTATCTTTAACATGTCCTTTATTTTAATCTAAGTTGACAAAAGAAGCAATACTCCTTTTGCCCGCCCTGTCTCCGGCTTAAAAGTCATTTTCCTTGATTTTGCCCTGTTTATATGCTATTATATTATCCTCTTATGAAACGTAAAAAAACAAAAACCAAGATACACCACAGGATTTATAAAAAACTCCAGGACACCCTGTCGTTTGAAAAAGACCTCCTGCAGAACCTGCTGGATAACATCCCTGACGCCATATACTTCAAGGATACTAAAAACAGGATAATAAGGGTAAACCGCTTTTACGCGGACGGGTTCAAGATGTCCGCCGCGGATATCATAGGAAAGACGGATTTTGATTTCTTCCCGAAAGACCAGGCCAAGAAAATGTTCGAGGACGACACGTATGTCCTGAAGACGGGCAGGCCCATCATAGGAAAGATCGAAAGGACACTCCTCCCTAACGGAAGCTATAACTGCGTGACGACAACAAAGGTGCCTATAAAAAATAAGCACGGCAAGATAATAGGGTCCATGGGCGTGACAAGGGATATCACGGCGTACGACCAGACAGAAAAGACACGGCTTGACCTGGTCATAAACTCTCTCAGGGTGCTCGACAAGATACTCGAGACAAAAGACCCTTACACCTTCGGCCACACGAGAAGGGTATCTATCATAGCTGAAAAGATAGCCAGGGAGCTTGGATGGGAAGAAAACAGGATCCTGGGGCTGAAGATGTCGGCGGAACTGCACGACATAGGAAAGATACTGATACCGCTTGAGATACTGAATAAACCCGGCAAGTTATCGGAACTTGAGCAAAAGATGATCCGCGAACACGCCAAGCAAAGTTACGACACGCTCAAACCCTATCCATTCCCGTCTCCCCTGCCGGAGGCCATATACCAGCACCACGAACGTCTTGACGGCAAGGGTTATCCGCGCGGACTCGCCGGAAACCAGATCATCCCCGAAGCGCGCATACTCGCGATATCCGACGTACTCGAGGCAATGACATCGCACAGGCCTTACAGGGAGGCCCTCGGCATAAAAAAGACCGTGCACGAACTAAAGGAACACGCGGGCGAAAAATACGACAGTGATATTGTCGACGTGGCGCTCAAGATAATAAACCAAAACGACAACAAGCCGTTCTGGTTGAATTCGGAGTCCCCCTTATAACCCCTTCAGATGAAATTACCCGGCATAAATTATTTCATAAATAAAAAAACCGGCAAGGCCATCCACGATTACAGGATGATAGAAAACAAAGACAAGGTGCTTATCTGCGTATCGGGCGAGGACAGCATGGCCCTGGCCGACATACTTCATTTCCGCTTAAAATACCTGCCCATAAAATATACCCTCATCGCTGTATACGTCGAAATGGACAAAAAGAACACAAAAACAATAAAGGCCTTCCTGAAAAAACTAGGCATCAAATGCCATGTCCTTAAAATAGACCTTCGGAAAAATAAAAAGTTTCTCGATAAGACGGAATGCTTCTGGTGCTCGTGGAAAAGGCGCGAGGCGATATTCAAATTGGCCGAGAGGCTCGGCTGTAAAAAAATCGCCTTTGCCCATCACATGGACGACATCCTCGAGACGCTTCTCATGAACATGTTCTACCAGGGCGAGATAAGCACCATGCCCCCGAAACTGCGGATGTTCAAGGGGAAGTTCCATATAATAAGGCCTTTCGCCTATATCGAGAAAGACCATATCAAAAAATACGCCGCGGTAAATAGCCTCCCAAAGGTACCATACGAATGCCCTTACGGGAAAAACACCAAGAGGGTCCTGATGAGACAGATCATGAAAACCGTCCGGAAGACCTGCCCCCGCCTTAAAGAAAATTTATTCAAAAGCATGACAAACGTGCGCGAGGATTACGTCCCCATTAAAGGCGTTGGATAATGAATGATAAAATGCTTCTCGTAATGATGCCTCCCTTCTGGCCCAAGACGCCCCCGATAGGCCTGGGCTATCTCCAGGCATACCTCGAGGAGAACGGTATCCGATGCGGGATACTGGACGCGAACCGCCTCTTTTACGGCCTATCCTCGGACGAGCTTAAAAAATCCTGGCTCGTGAGCTGTAATTCAAGCCTGGAAAAAAGCATGCCCGCGACACTGGAAAAACTATTTCCGGAAGAATACGCGGCGGTCATTGAAAAAATAGCAAGGCATGAGATAGTGGGCCTTTCCTGTTTTAAGAGCAATTTCCGCAGCTCTCTGGAATTGGCTCGAATATTAAAATCGAAAAACAAAAACATCAAAATAATACTGGGCGGCCCGGAGACAGCGAGGCAATTTTTTAAAAAGGGCCTTGGATTCATGAAAGAGATATCCGGCCTCATCAATCTCGCCGTGATCGGAGAAGGCGAAAGGCCTCTTTTGGATTACGCCAGGGGCAGGATCAACGGCAATAACGCCTTATTTCGCGAATTACCGGACCTCACCGCCCCTCTTTTCCCAAGATACAGGGGGATAGACCTGGCCTCTTATCCCGGAAAAGGCGCCATGCCTGTTATTTTCTCAAGGGGCTGCGTGAGACACTGCTCTTTCTGCTCGGAGAGGCTGCTTTATAAAAAATTCCGCGTGAGGCCGTCTGAAAACGTGATCGATGAGATGACCTATCATAAATCCGAAAACAAGACGGAACGTTTTGTCTTCCACGACTCGCTATTGAACGGCGACTTGAAAAAATTGGAGGCGCTGTGCGACGCCATGACCAAAAACTTCGGCTCGGTCAAGTGGGAGGCGCAGATGGCGATACGAAACGACATGAGCCCGGAACTATTAAAAGAAATAAAAGAAAGCGGCTGTTACAACCTATTCGTGGGCCTGGAATCCGGGTGCGACAGGACCCTGAGGAACATGCGCAAGAGCTTTTCCGCGGAAGACGCCGTGAATTTCTTTAAAAAATTGAATGACGCGGGCCTTTTCTTCGGGATAAGCGTGATCGTGGGTTACCCCGGCGAAACGGAAAAAGATTTCAAGGACAGCCTGGGGTTCATCATGAAAAACAAAGGCCTCATACCAAAGATAGAACAGATAAACCCGTTCACTTATTACGACGGCACGGACGCGGACAAGACCGCTGATTACTCCATCAATAAAGATTCCATGAAAAGAATGGACATTCTCATAAAAGAGGTCAAATCAGGGGGATTCAGATACACCAACGCCTTCCTGGGGAACCTCGTGGAAAAATGACGGAATTCAAGGAAGTGAAGATCTCGCGCATATTGAATCCCACGTCCATCGACCTGGGCGAATACGTGATAAACCCGTACATGGGGTGCGAGTTTTCATGTTTATACTGCTACGTCCGGTCAAACAGGGTCATATCAAAAAGGCCGGGCGAATGGGGCGGATACGTTGACATGCGCGTGAATGCCCCTGAACTGCTGGAAAAAGAAATAAAAATAAAAAAGCCGAAACGCGTCCTCCTGGGCTCCACCACGGACTGCTTCCAGCCCGTGGAAACCAAATACGCGATCACGAAAAAGATACTCGAGATACTGAATAAAAACGGCGTATATTACAGCATACTTACCCGCTCACCCATCGCGGCCGAATACATAGATACGCTGAAACAGGGATTCTGCGAACACATCTATTTTACCATAAACAACATCCCGGATGACCTCAAGGCCAGATTGGAACCAAAAAGCCCGGGATGCGAATCCAGGATACGCGCGATAAATAAGCTGCTCGAGGCGGGCATAAACGTGACGCCTTATTTTTCCCCGATATTACCATGGGCATCAGTGATCCAGGGTGTCTTTCCCCTGTTTCCAAATGCGGATTCCGTTGAATTCGAGGGGCTGAACCTTAATCTCGCGAACATAGCCGATATAATAAACGCCGTGGCATCTCTCCGCCCCGGGCTTCGGCCGGACTACGAAAGATTATCAAAAGACAGGGCCTTTTACGATTCATTCTGGGCCGGGGTAAAAAAAGATATAATAAAAGAGGCGATAAAATACAAAAAGAATTATAATATACATATCCATAGATTCGGCGGCTATTTCAATAATAAATATCAGGCCTAAGTTGACAAAAGGAGTATTACTCGAGTGTCAACTTAGCGGGATGGATTGCGTGAAAAGCGACGTGTACTTCGTAAAAACCAGGGATAAGGACCCGGAAAGCAGGCGTCTCGGGCTTTCAAGGTTATTGGAGCACGCGGGGCCTTTCAGGGATTACAAGAAAGATGAATTCATACCCCTGAAACTCACCATAGGCGACAGTCAGTGCGTCTATCACATGAGCCCGGATCTGGTGAAGATAACCGTATCAAAGATAAAGGAGACCGGGGCGAAGCCCTTTCTCTTTGACACGAACGTAATATACAAGGGCGAACGGCTCAACGCGATCGATCACATGACGCTGGCCCAGGGTAAGGGCTTCGGCCACACCAAGGTAGGCGCCCCGTTCATCGTGGCTGACGGCCTGTTCGGACAGGACGGCAGGGAATATCAGATAGACTCAAAAAATATCAAAAAAATAAAAATCCCGTCTTTCATAGGCATGCTTGACAATCTCGTGTGCCTGTCTCACGCGACAGGCCACGTGCTCGCCGGTTATGCCGGCGCGATAAAAAACATAGCCATGGGCATGTCCTGCAGGCCCACGAAACAGGCCCAGCATTCCTCCCTGAAGCCGCACGTGATAGACAAAAAATGCGTGTCCTGCGGCTGCTGCGTCAAGATATGCCCGGCTGGCGCCATATCTCTGCAAAAAGAAAAGGCGCTGATAGACCAGTCTAAATGCGTTGGCTGCGGGGAATGTATCTGCGCCTGCAAGTTCGACGCCATTTTCATAAACTGGTCGGAAGACCACAATGTATTCGCCGAGAGGATGGCGGATACGGCGAATTTCATACTCTCTAAATTCAAGAATAAGTTTTTCATAACCTTCGCCTTTGACATAACAAAGGAATGCGACTGCATCTCCACGAAAAATGAGAAGATATTCTCAAAAGACCTGGGCATACTCGCTTCGCGCGACCCGTTGGCGCTCGACAAGGCGACCGTTGATTTGATAAGCGAAGGCGCGCTTGCCAGGGAAAGACTGCATGACTCTTACAGGCACCTGCTTGAATACGGCCGCGAACAGGGCCTTGGCAGCATGGATTACAATCTGGTGGACATATGACAAGATTCGAGACCCTCTTCGGCATAAGAGAATCCGACGTCAAAGAGACGTGCGTATTGATGCCATTATTGAATAAATCCGCGCTGTCCGTCTTTGGCATAGACAACCTGCGAAAGGGTGTATTATACGCCTCCGCGAAGACCGAAAATTTCACGCTTATAAATACGGGGATAGGCGCCGCGTTCGCCGGGGACGCGGCATTATACCTCTCTGAAACAGCCTGCAGGAAAATAATACTCTTCGGCTCCTGCGGCTTGGTAAATCACGCGGCCGGCCTGAACATAGGTTCTCTCGTGATGCCGAAATTCTGCCATGCCATGGAAAGTTTCTCTGACATGCTTTTAAAAAAATACGACTCCATGATCTTCAGGCCTGACAGAAAAATACAGAGGGCCGTTTTGAAACAATCAAACGGCCTTGTCTCTGAAACGGGATGCGCCACGCTTGGATCCCTGAAGCTCGAGGAAGACAACGCGGATTTATTTCTCAGAAAAAAAATAGACATCGTGGAGATGGAATGCTCCGGGGTGTTTTCAGCCGCCGACATCAAGGGCTTAAAGGCCGCCGCCCTGTTTTACGTATCGGACATAATAAAAAAATCCCCCTTCTACTCGCCGCTCAGATCCGAAGAAAAATCAAGACTTTCTGATTCCATAAAAAAAGCCGCGAATTTAATATGCGAATTCACGAAAAGGCCGTAAAGGCCCTTTTCCCGGGCTTTGGGATCAATAAGGCCCGGGAGATAGAAAGACTTTTATACGAGATATCAAAAAGAGACGCTGTCCACCCCAGGGATATCCTCGCGGGCGTGGAATCAAAAAACTTCGAGGAAATAAAAAAAGCGCTTTTGATAAAAAGATTCCCTCGCGCCTGCGCCGCCGAAAAGACAATAAGACCTCATCTGCCGAAGCTTGAGATAAATAACCGCCTCTCCGCTGATTTAAAAACCGGGTTCTATCCAAAAAGGATATTCGTTGAAAAGACCGCGGCCGGCTCGCGCCTCCTTGACAATTTTAAATCCGAATTCCCAAAGGCCGGGGTCGCGGAGATAGAATCCCTCAAGGCGCATCTTAAAAACAACAAGAGATACGGGGCGGCTGATTACAACAAAAGGCGCGAATCCGTCTTCATAATAAACGAGGAGCACGACTTCTTTAAAAAATGCCCTTGCACCAAGGGCGCCGCTGGCTGCGGTTATCACGTGTTCAACCTCGGATTCGGATGCATCTTCGAATGCTCTTATTGTTACCTGCAGGAATACGCGAACACCCCGGGCCTCATATTCCCGGCAAACCTTGATAAATTTTTCCGTAGATTCCAGGGTTACGCGAAACCCGGCATGCGCATCGGGACAGGGGAATTCTCGGACTCCCTCATGCTGGACCACCTGACGGGATATTCCGCGCAATTAATAGATTATTTCAATGGACACGAACGCGTTACTTTTGAGTTCAAGACCAAAAGCGACAACATAGACGGATTATTAAGGGCGCGGCACGGCGGGAATATCGTCGTATCCTGGTCCCTGAACCCGCGGGATATCATAGACGAAAATGAATTCTTCGCCGCCGGCCTCAAAGAAAGGATCTCGTCCGCGAAAAAATGCGCCGAGGCGGGCTACAGGGTGGGTTTTCACTTCGACCCCATATTCTGGTTCGCCGGATGGGAAGCGAAATACAAGGACACGCTGGAGGTCCTGTTCGACAATATAAAACCGGGGCGCATCGCGTGGATAAGCCTCGGCACCTTCAGGTTCAAGCCCGAATTAAAGACAATCATCGAAAACAGATTCCCGGAAAATAAAATATTGGACGGGGAATTGCTTTTAGGATATGACAATAAACTCAGATATCCTTACGGGATAAGACGCTGGATATATGAGACACTGCTAAAGTCCATCCGCGCGCGCTCCAAAGACATACCCGCGTATTTATGCATGGAGGAGATCTCTATGTGGAAAGACTTAGGGCGTTACCTTAATCGCCCTTGAAGGCCTGGTGGGGCATTTATTCTGGCAGATACCGCATCCGACGCACAGCGACGCGTCCACGTAAGGCCTGAAGACCGTCAGGCCGTTCACCTCTTCCCTGTAAACCTTTATGGCCTTTTGAGGCACCGGACAATGCTCTTCGCACACGATGCATTGTTTGTCCTGGGCCCAGGCGACGCAAACGGACCTGTCGATCCTGGCCAGCCCTATCGGCGTACCCTGTTTTTCCGCGACGCTTAATCTTGGTATGGCGCCTGTCGGACAGACATCCCCGCACAGATTACAATTGTACTCACAATACCCTATCTCTGGGACGAGATGAGGGGTCCACAGGCCCCGCAAACCTGATTCCAGGATCTCCGGCTGCAGTCCGTTCGTGGGGCACACCTTCATGCAATTCCCGCACCTCACGCATTTATTCAAGAGGTCTTTCTCGTTGTGGGCGCCCGGCGGTCTTATAACCCGCGCCCCGTGTTCTTTCGGGGATCTCCAGCCCGCGAGAAAAACAGAGCTGAACGCCAAAAAGATAAAATCCGCGCGCGAAATCCCGTCCCGGGCCGATTTCTGCCCGGGTCCCGAAAAACTGAATCTTGTCCCATGCGCCGGGCACTCGTACACGCAATCCATGCAGAGGATACACTCGCCTTTTCTGTCCCCCAGGTCGCTCTTTATGGCGTCCATCTTGCAGCCCTTAACGCACTTCAGACATCCGGCGCACCCGGAGACCCGCCTTTTCAGAAGAGAGAACCTGCTGAATAAAAAATACAGCCCCCCGAGGGGGCACAGATACCTGCACCAGAATCTTTTAGTGATCAGGGCCGAGGCGCACACGAGGACGAAAAACAATAATATCGCCCATGAATGCGAAAAATAATGCGCGTTCACGCCCAATACGGAAGACTTCAGGCCCCTGTAAAAATCATACATGGCCTCCTGATAATTCAACGCCTTTATCAGGAAAGCCATGGCCTTGTCAAAAATAACCGTGACGCCGGGGATGAGGTTCAGGGATATGAATCTCGCCGCCAGGCCGATCGGATCCAGCACCCATGCCGCCTGGACGCCTAAAAACGCCGAGATAAAGATAGCCGCCAGCGCGTATAATTTCACATTACGCCATTTAAAACGCCTTTCCTTTGTCCCGGAGCCGCAGAGATCTATCATGCTCCCCAAAGGACAGATCCATCCGCAGAAAAACCTTCCAAAGACCAATGTCAATAAAAGCATCGCCACTGAAAATCCGATCCCGGGGAGCGCGGCCCTTTCGCTGATCGAGGCGGCGATGACCAATAACGGGTCTTTTTTAAAAAATGTCTCCGGCGGGAAGATGCCCTTCAGGGGATACGTGGTTGACCATAAAATATAGACAAACAGGATTAGAAAGAACGCCTGGCTCATCCTCCTGACCAAAACCAATTTTTTCATGTCCGGCCTATGCGTTTAATATGTCGGCCGCGCTGAAATCCGCGCTGCCGATGCCCTGCCTGACCGCCTCTTTTATGTAGCTTACTGTCAGCGGGTCCCTGTCTACCAATTTACACGCGTAAGCGTCGGCGAGCACGGGGTCTGTCCCGACCACGAGCGTCTTCATGTCCACTACGTCTTTCAGGTCTCCCCCGCTCGGCCCGTTAGCCTTTAAATACCTGTAAGCGTCTATCACCGTAAGGTCCGGCTTGATGAAATCCGTGAGGTGCGCCAGCTTCTCCCCTATATTGGAATGCATGATCCCCCTCATGCCGCCGCAGACGCCCATCAGGTTTTTCATGGAAAGCGTGAGTCCCGTGAGGCCGTGGGTCTTCAGCACCGGCACGTTTATGAAGGTGTCGCATTCTATCGCATCCCTGTAGATAAGCCATCCCTGCATCGGGCTTTCGTAATTAAAATTGGCCTTGACGAAATTCCAATTATCGGCGAAATACACGCTCGCGCCTTTTTCTTTCGCGACCCTGGCTATACCGCTCGCCTCATAGCACCTCTTCGCGTCGTTACAGGTAATATCAAACACGTTCACGCGTCTCGCGCCTGACCTGAAACACATGTCTACCAGCGCACCCACCACGAAAGGATTGGTATTGGCGGCCTGCTCCGGCGCGCGATCCCATCCGATGTTCGGCTTTATCAGAACAACGCCGCCTTTTTTGACAAACCTGCCCATCCCGCCCATCCCCTCTATCGCCTTTGTCGTGATGGCGTACGGGTCATCGCCCTTCGCGACCACCAGGTCATGCAGGCCCTTCATCTTGTTCCCGGGCCTTCCGCCGGAGATACCTTCCTCGGCTGACGCCAGCTTCAGAAAAGAACCGCCGATAATCATGCCCCCGAGGCCTACCCCGCACCACTTTATAAATTCCCCGCGCGACATCTTTTTCTCCGAGAATTTCTCAAAAATAGAATCACTCATCGCGACGCCTCCTCTTCTCTGTCAGCCGGGATACCAATACGCCGACCTCGTAAAGCCCCATCATGGGCAGGGCGAATATCAGCATGTTCATCACATCCTGCGTCGGCGTGATAACGGCCGAGACAATAAAAATACAGACAACCGCGTATCTGCGGTTCCTGCTTAAAAACGCCGCGCTCAAGACGCCCATGCTCGACAAAAATCCCATTATCACGGGTATCTGGAATATGGCGGCGCCTGTTAACAAAAAAGCCGTCGCGAATGAAAAATATTTCCCTATGCTTATCATCGGGACAGCCGCGCCCTTCGCGAAATCAACCAGGAACTTTATGGCGAACGGCAGGGCGACGAAATACGCGAAAGCCGCGCCCATAATAAAAAGAGAAAAGGATGAACCAAGCCAGATGAATACCGGGGCCCTCCTGTTGAAAGGCAGGGCCGGCATGAAAAAATACCCCATCTGAACCAACATGAAAGGGACGGCGCAGATAAAACCTGATAACAGGGATATCCTCACATACGAGACAAACCCCTCCGTGGGCGAAAGAAATATAAAGTCCTTTATCGCGCCCCGCGCGGGAAGCTTCAATAGATAGGCCAGTTCGTCCACAAAAAAGAACGACAATATGGAGCACGCCAGGAAAAACAAAAGACTCGCTATCAAACGGCCCCTCAATTCATCGAGGTGCTGGACCACGCTCATCTTATTCGGACTATGCTCGCTCATTGTTTATCCTTTACAACCCATTGCCTATATTATAATATATAATTAAGGTTTTGAAAAGAGGGGGTGCGCCATGGCTGTAAAAAAAGTGGGCGAAAAATACAGGTGCAATGTATGCGGGAATGAGGTAACTGTCACCAAGGTCGGAGGCGGGGAACTCGTGTGCTGCGGCCAGCCCATGGAGAAGACATCAGGATAGCCGAACGTCTACGATATTAAGCTCTTTTGAAGCCAATTCCAGGAAAAATTCTTTTTTAACCGGCGAGACGCCCGCCGGACTCCCGTTTATATAAATAGTACCTACCTTGTATTCCCCGTAATCCAGATCATCCGGATTAAAATAATTAACCCGTATCCTACGGCCCGAGAAACTCGTGTCCACGGAGGCCCTGCCTGATTTTCCGAATTGCCCCCTTGTTAATTTAGGGTCTATGGCCAGGTCCCCGGCGTCACCGCGGACCCCAAATGCCTGAGTCAGCATGGTAAGCGCCAGCCAGCTCGCGGAACCTGTCAGATAATGATACATGCCCCGGCCGTCTGAATTAAAATACTCGGGCAGTCCCGGATAAATCTTGCTCAAACCGGTATTCAGACACATCCTGTAAATGGAATCCAGCACCTCAAAACCTTCCCTGGCAAAACCTCTCTTGTAGAGGGCGTAAGCGAACATCACGTTCATGTGGCTGAAAAACGCCCCGTTTTCCTTCTCGCCGTACGCGAAGGCAAAGGCCCTGCCCAGGGCAGGCTGGATTTCCCTGAAATCCGTGTTCAGGCGGAACCCATTGAGGTCTTTATCCCACAGGTACCTCTTCGCGCTCCTGTAAATCTCTTTTACCTGCTCACGCGTGGCGACCCCGCT
>JBAZOA010000014.1:0-23819 GCA_041648935.1 Candidatus Omnitrophota bacterium
GCGGACAGGTCTATCAGGACAAGATATTCGTTGTTGAACCCGGGAGGGAATATGGCCAGATACGCCTCGAATCCCGGGGCGACCTCATAAGATTCGATAGTCCTCACGTATAACAGGGCCTCCCGTTCAGACACCTCTTTCGCGTCCATTTCGTTTATTCTTATGTCCTGCGTGTCTTTTTTGCCTATGGCGTAAATGGGATAGAATAAGAATTTCACCCTTTCCGCCAGGGCCGGGTCTTTTTTCAACGCGTCAAAGAATTCTTTTATCTTTTGTTCCCCCATTATCGCGGGGTTAAACCTGAAGTCTCTCAATATCCTTCGGAAATATTCCCCTCTTGAGATATCGAGGAGGCGGACCCTTATTACGTCGTATATGAATCCGGTCAGGATGAATTCCGCGCCGATTGCCCTGGTGTCTCTGGCCGTCAGGGTGTAGAACTTCAGGGGCATGTCGGTGCTGGTGGTGACCCTGTGTATCGAAAGCGCCACATCCTCGATCTTTTCCCCCGCGTCCTTGTCCAGCTTCAAATTAGAATCGACAAGGCCTTCTATGGGTATATAGACCCCGAGCGTGGAGCCGGTTATCTTGACCTTCACGTCCGTGAGGCCGTATTCATCCTCGCATAGTTTTATTAGTGAATCTTCGACCTTGCCTGCCGGGTAAGATGGTTTATCGCAGCCGCACAAAGAAAGGGTCAATAGGAACACGGCAGGTATGATCTTGCGTCCGGTCAGGCGGGCAGTCATGTTGATTTGTTGGTGTTGTGGCTTTTCCCGTATTCTTTGAATATGGACTCTATGTCGTCGTATTCAAGCTCTTCTTTCGCGAGGAGCTCTTTTACGAATCTTTCCACTATAGGCCATTCTTTTTTCAGGAGGTCCTCGACGTCTTTCAGGCAGCCGAGTATTATCTTTTGGGTTTCGGCGTTGAGGTTTTCTTTCAGCGATTCTGAAAGCTGGGCCTCGGGTATCGCCGTGTAATCGCCCACGTAGCCGGCGTTGCTCATGCCGAATCTCCATACCATGTTGTGCGCCTGGTGCATGGCGCGGTTGAAATCGGCCGTGACCCCGTCGCTCGTGGTATTGAATCTTATTTTTTCAGAGACATATCCGCCAAGAGAAACCTTGATGTTGGCGAGTATCCTTTCCTTGTTCGAGGTATATAATTCTTCGCGCGGCTGGGAATAGACAGCGCCCAGCGTTTCTTTCCTGGATATTATGGACGCCTTGAACACGTCGTCAGTGGGGTGGAGGATGTACATTACCACCAGATGGCCTGTTTCGTGGAACGCGACCATCTCTTTTTCTTCTTTTGTCATCTGGCGTTTGTGTTTCAGGCCCATATCGATGCGTTCCATGGCCTCGGATATTTCCTTGTGCCCGACAGTGTCTTTTCCGTTCCGCGTCGCTATGAGCGCGGCTTCTTTTATGATGTTCTCGATCTCGGCAGGGGTCTTGTAAACCGCCTTTCTCGCGAGGCGGCCGATATTCAGGTCTTTTTCATATTTTACTTTTTTAAGATAATATTCAAAAACTTTTTCTCTCGCTTCCGCGCTGGGGCTGTCTATGTATATTTTCCTGTCGAACCTGCCGGGTCTCAGAAGGGCGGGATCCAGGACGCCTTCAGCGGCGTTCGTGGCGCCTATCACGATCACGTTGTAATCTTTTTCTTTCAGGCCGTCCATCTCCACGAGCAGTTGGTTTTGTGTGCTGTTTGTTTCCTGGCCGCCGCCGAAGAAACTGAACGAGCGTTGTCTGCCTATGGCGTCCAATTCGTCCAGGAAGACGATGCACGCGCCGTGCCCGTAAGCGAGCGCGCGCGCCATTTTGAAAAGCTTTCTGACGCGGGCGGCGCCCACACCCACGAATATCTCGGTGAATTCACTGCCTGACATGGATATGAATGGTATGCCGGCCTCTGTCGCTATGGCCTTGGCCAGATATGTCTTTCCGCAGCCGGGAGGCCCTACCATCAGGAGCCCCCTGAGGATCTTGCCGCCGATCTTCGAGAGGCGCGTCCTGTCTTTTATCAACTGCACGACTTCCCACGCCTCCTGCTTGGCCTCGTCTATGCCTATGACGTCGTTCCATCCGACGTTTACATTCTGTCCTTTTATGGATGTCTGTTTTATGCTCGTGAAGCCGCCCCTTAAAAATATCATGTACATGAACACGAATATGCCGGCGTTGAGGCCCGCCAGGAGTATGCTTATGGGCATCTGCGCTATGGTGAGGTGGCGGTAAAAAGACTCCAGCGACATCAGTCCCCATACGGACAGGATCAGGAGGATTATTATGGTGAGCGTCACCACGATCTTTATCCAGTGAGACAAAAAGTGCATCCTGAGGATCCTGTAGTTAAATTTTTTCATTTTACGCATAAGTATATTCTCCTTAATCGTGAAATAAAGTATATCATAATAAAATAAGGGTGTCAACCGCGGCGCGCCTCAGCCTTGGAATGGTTGACAATCGAGAGGCCGTATGTTAATATAAATTCTCTAAAAAGGAGGAAAGATGGCGAAAGGGATGCTGATCAAGGAGATAATCGGAAGAGAGATACTGGATTCGCGCGGTAACCCCACCGTGGAGGTGGATGTCGTGTTTGAATCCGGGGTCATTGGCAGGGCCAGCGTGCCGAGCGGCGCGTCAACCGGAGAGCACGAGGCGGTGGAACTGAGGGACGGGGACAAGGGCCGCTATCTGGGCAAGGGCGTTTTAAAGGCCGTAGGTAACGTAAACGGTGAATTGAGGGCCGCCTTGAAAGGCAAGGACGCCGCGGAACAAGAGGCGCTGGACCGGCTGATGATAAAGCTTGACGGCACTGAGAATAAAGGCCGCTTGGGCGCGAACGCGATTTTAGGCATTTCAATGGCCGCCGCGAAGGCGGCCGCCCTTCAGAAAGAAATCCCTCTTTATAAGTATTTGGGCGGGGAAAAGGCGAATGTCCTGCCGGTACCCATGATGAATATCCTGAACGGCGGTTCGCACGCCGATAATAACGTGGATTTGCAGGAATTTATGATAATGCCTAAAGGCGCCTCAAGGTTTTCAGAGGCGCTGAGGATGGGCGCCGAGATATTCCATAATCTGAAAAAGATCCTTCACGATAAAAAGCTTTCAACCGCTGTCGGTGACGAGGGCGGTTTCGCGCCTGATTTGAGATCCAACGAAGAAGCCATAGAGGTTATTTTGGCCGCGATACAGAAGGCGGGCTATAAGGCGGGCAAGGACGTATTCATCGCGCTGGATCCCGCGGCCAGTTCTTTTTACGAAAACGGGAAGTATATTTTAGAGGCGGAAAAGGTCAAGGAAAACAGCGCCGAAGATATGGTTGATTTTTACGCTGATTGGGTCTCAAAATATCCTATCATATCCATTGAGGACGGCCTGGCGGAAGACGATTGGGATGGCTGGAAAAAGTTGACTGATAGAATAGGCGGAAAAGTCCAGCTCGTTGGAGATGACCTCTTTGTTACGAACACAAAGCGCCTCAAGATGGGCATTGAGAAGAAGGTCACGAATTCAATACTCATAAAGGTGAATCAGATAGGCACTGTCACAGAGACGATAGAGGCCATAAAGATGGCGAAGAAGAATAACTACACCGCGGTTGTGTCGCATCGTTCAGGCGAGACAGAAGATACTACTATTTCGCATCTCGTAGTGGCGATGGGCACAGGACAGATAAAAACAGGGTCTTTATGCCGCACGGATAGAATCTGTAAGTATAATGAATTATTGAGGATAGAAGAGGATTTGGGCAAGAAAGCGGTTTACGGCTCAATGCCATGGCCAAAATAAGGATAAAATCCAAGTATCTTGTCATAGGCGGGATTCTGCTGGTGATATTCCTCCCGGGGTATCTGAAATTCATGCAGCTGGCCGCGAAAAATATGTATATGGAGCACGAGATCAGGAGGCTGGAGAGGGAGAACGTCAAGCTGTACAAGGAAAAGAAGCGGCTCCAGGAGGACATGAATTACGTTGAGAAGGTGGCCAGGGATTCGATGGGAGTTACCCGCAAGGGCGAAATCCCTATAAAGATAGAGCGTTAAAAGCGTTGACATCACGAATATAAGGGCCTATAATAACACTACAACTGAATAACATTGCGGGGTGGAGCAGCCTGGTAGCTCGTCGGGCTCAATAACATGGGCGTCCTTGCAGCAATGCAAGGGAAGATTACCTGTCAAATTCGGTGAAGCCTTAACTGGTAATACCGAGCCAAATTCGCTGTGTTTCATAGCGAAAAGTGTGTAGAGACTAGATGGCAGGCCCCCATGCTTTCTTGCGAAAGCAAGAATGGGGGAAGGTATAGTCCAGACTACAAATCCTAAACGATTAGTTTGGGAGTGGCGAAAGCCATAGTAGTACGCATAACCCGAAGGTCCTTGGTTCAAATCCAAGCCCCGCTACCAATTTTATATAAGGCGACTTTCATAAAGAAAGTCGCCTTATTATTTGACAGATATTTTCTGTGTGGTATACTTTTAATAGAAGTAAGAAAGTAAGGAAGTAATAAAAAAAGGAGAATAAGATGACAATAATTGAAACAGCCAAAATTACATCAAAAGGTCAGGTTACCATCCCTAATCAGGTAAGAAAGATTTTGCATTTGGAAGAGGGGTCTACGGTTATTTTTGGTTTAGGTAAAGATGGGATTATGTTATTACCTTGTAAGGTTGTGCCGGAATCACCCTATACTCCTAAAGAATGGGAGAAGATAGGAAGGATAGTTGCCGAAAAAGGCAAAATATATAAGACTGCCAAAGAGGCCAAAAAGCACATAGAGGTCTTATGAGGTTTGAGTTTAAACCTTCTTTCGACAAATCAGTAAAAAATTTTCATGGAGAAGAGAAAGAAGAAATAAAGAAAACAGCAATTCAAGCGATAGATGTATTGTCACAAGAAAGATCTGTATATAAAGGCATGGGGCTAAAACATCTTTTCGGTAATTTTTGGGAGGTTAGAAAAGGTCTTAAGGTAAGGATTCTTTTTCGATGGGAAGGGGATTTGATTAAATTTATCCTGGCAGGAGACCATAACGAAATTAAAAGATATTTAAGGGGTATTTAATATAGCCAAACGCCAGCGTAAACCAAAATCAGCGGGGTATAAAAAGCGCTGGGATTTATTGTTCTAAAAGTAGCCGCTAGGACATCAAATTTTCAATCTGAATAACAAAAGGAGTCTTGTTTGCGTATCAGAAAAAAATTAATGCTTGTTTTGGCGATGTTGGCAGTGTTAGTGATGAGTGTTTCCGGGTGTGGTCTGATACGCACCGCCTTGAGCATAGGTCTTACCTACGGCATCTACGAGGCGACTAAATAGTAGACAGCATAATGTTATTTTTCCTGCCCCTCTGTAGTTTTTGCTTCCTGCCTTCGCTCTATAAATCCATAAGTAAAATGTGTGATGAGCTATGGCGGATACGCGAAAATTTACTATTCATAAATTTTTGCTTGACAATTAGCACTCGAAGTGATAGAGTGCTAATATAAAAGGAGATAAGGAGGCGATTATCATGAATATAAACCAGAATCCGCAGGAAGAAAATATAAGCGCTTTGGAAAAATACGGAAGAGACCTGACAGAGATTGCCCGTAAAGGCAAACTAGATCCTGTTATTGGCAGGGATGAGGAGATACGCCGTGCCATACAGGTCTTGTCGCGCAGGACAAAGAATAATCCTGTCCTGATAGGCGATCCGGGCACCGGTAAGACCGCTATCGTGGAAGGTCTTGCCAGAAGGATCGCGGACGGAGATGTGCCGACTCTTTTAAAGCATAAGCGTATTATAGCGCTTGACATGGGCGCGTTGATAGCCGGCGCTAAATATAGAGGTGAATTTGAGGATCGTCTTAAAGCCGTGTTAAAGGAAATTCACGAAAAAGGCGGTGAGATAATACTTTTCATAGATGAGCTTCATACATTGGTGGGCGCCGGCGGGGCTGAGGGCGCGATAGACGCTTCTAATATGTTAAAGCCGGCCCTCGCGAGAGGGGATCTTAAATGTATCGGCGCGACCACGCTGGATGAGTACAGAAAATATATCGAGAAGGACAAGGCCCTGGAGAGAAGGTTTCAACAGATATTCATAGGCGAGCCGAGCGTGCAGGATACGATAGCTATTCTCAGGGGGCTTAAGGAAAGATATGAAAATTACCACGGCGTGAAGATAAAAGACGACGCGCTGGTGAACGCCGCGGTTTTATCAGACAGGTATATTTCCAACAGGTTTCTGCCTGATAAGGCGATAGACCTGGTCGACGAGGCGGCGTCGCGCCTGCGTATAGAAATCGACAGCCTTCCCACGGAGATAGACGAGATAGAGCGCAAGATCATGCAGTTCGAGATAGAGCGCCAGGCGCTTAAAAAGGAAAAAGACGCTTCTTCCAAAGAGAGGCTCAGGAAATTGGAGGAGGACCTTGTTGGGCTTAAAGAGAAATCCGGCGAGATGAAAAAACAGTGGACAAGGGAAAAAGAGGCCATCGACAGGATCCGCAAGGTTAAAAAAGAGATGGAAGACGTGAGGACAGAGGAGAATCGTTACGAAAAAGAGGCGCGGCTGGACAAGGTGGCTGAGATACGCTATGGGGTATTGAGGGATCTGGAGAAAGATTTGGAAAAAGAGACAAAGGCGCTTCAGGAAATCCAGAAAAAACAGAGGATGCTCAATGAGGAAGTCAGCGAGGAGGACATCGCCGAGATTGTGTCAAAATGGACGGGGATACCTGTCTCAAGGCTGATGGAGGGCGAGATCGAGAAGCTTGTCCACATGGAGGAGCGCCTGAATACAAGGGTGGTCGGCCAGGACGAGGCGATATCTCTCATATCAAATGCCGTCAGGAGGTCCCGTTCAGGCCTGTCTGATATAAACAGGCCCATAGGCTCGTTTATGTTTTTGGGTCCCACCGGGGTCGGCAAGACCTATCTGGCGAAGACGCTGGCGTGGTTTTTATTCGACGATGAGAACGCCATGATGAGGATAGACATGTCCGAGTACATGGAAAAACATTCCGTAAGCCGTCTGATAGGGGCGCCTCCGGGATACGTGGGTTATGAAGAGGGGGGACAGCTTACCGAGAGGATACGACGCAGGCCCTACGCCATAATATTGTTTGACGAGATAGAAAAGGCCCATCCGGACGTATTTAACGTGCTTTTGCAGATATTGGAAGACGGCCGGCTGACAGACGGCCAGGGCAGGATAGTTAATTTTAAAAATACAGCGGTAATAATGACCTCGAATATCGGGAGCCAGTATTTTCAGGACGCGGATAGCCGTAATATAAAAGATAAGATAGGCCGGGAGATACGTTCGCATTTCAAGCCCGAGTTTATTAACCGCGTAGATGAGATTATCGTATTTAATAAACTCACTCAAAAAGACATAGAGAAGATAGTCGGCATCCAGCTTGAAGACCTGACAGGGAAGCTAAAGACAAGAGGCATTTCCTTCGAGGTGGATAAAAACGCGAAAGACAAGCTGGCCAAAGAAGGCTATGACCCTGATTTTGGCGCGAGACCCCTGCGCCGTCTCATTCAGCGCGAGCTCCAGGACAAGCTGGCCCTCAAGCTCCTGGAGGGTAAATATAAAGATGGAGATAAAATCATTGTAAGCGTGGATGGAAAAACAGGCGAATTCAAATTTTGACATGTCTAAGTTGACAAAAGGAGTATTACTCGGGTGTCAACTAAGGAGGGGGTTTTTCGTTGATTTTTTTCCGGCGTGTGATATAGTGATTTTATAATGACGCTCATGCCTCCTTTCCGCAGAACAGGGGAAAACGGGATTACTCTTGTGGAAGTAGTGATAACCGCGGTAATCCTCGGGGTTCTTTTTGCCATATCCATCCCTTCCTATGTCAGGATAGAGGAAAAGACAAAGGCTATGGAGGCGGCAAATACACTCAGGCTGATACAGGCCGAGGAGAAGAGGCATTTCTTGAGGCGGGATGAATTCGTATACGATATCAAATCCCTCCCGATAACCGATCCGAACCAGAATCCCAAAAGGCATTTCGATTATCATATTCAGAAATATAAAGTGGACGAGCCTAATTTTGAGGCCAGGGCCAGGAGACGCGCCAGCGCCAGACCTCCTTATAATAGCCATGAATATCTGATACATAAAGACGGGGTCGTGACGGGTCCATTGTTGTGATAGTTAAAAATAAGGAGATGAGATATGGCTAAATTTCACAGGAATATTTTCGCGGTAAGGAGCAGGCTGCAGCTTAAATACGCGCTTCTTTTTCTGTTCTCCATGGCGGTCCCGGCCATGTTTGTCGGCGTGTGCATGTATTATTTTATATTTGTCATAGTAAACGAGGGGCTCGGGGTGCCGGAGTCCATAGGTTATAATCTGTTCCCGGTGTTGAGGACGGTCAATTTAGTGATGGGGCTGGGCCTGCCGCTGATATTCATTGTTTTATTGATGACGGGGCTTTACATGTCCAATAAACTCATAGGCCCGATAGACAGGCTTAAAAAAGAATTGACCCAGATAGCGGAAGGGGATACGGCGCGCAGGGTGAGGCTGCGTTCCGACGACGAGCTTAAATTCATGGCTGATCTGATAAACAGGATACTGGACAGGAAGGGTTAAAATCTTATTATTTCCCCGGCCGTGTTTATTGAAAAACCCCAATCTTTATTTTTTCTGTAGGCCTTTATTTCCAGATTTTCTTTTTTCGCGTCGCCTTCCGTAGGTTTTGTTATTTTATAGGAATACCTGTCGTCTTCCGGTTTATATGGTATGTTCAGCTGGTTATTTTTCCATCCCGTGTCAGTGGCGTATTTGCCCCTGAAGCTGTAAAAATCCCTTTCCTCATCCCATATTATTTTAAGAGTGACCTTGGCCTGTTTTTCAGCGGCCGCCTCTATCTGCTTCGAAAATCCTATGACAGAAAGGGTGGCGAGTATAACTATGATCGCCACTGTCATCATGACCTCCACCAGGGTAAATCCTTTGTTTTTAGTCATTAGTTTATCAGGTGCCTCCGGCGGTGGTTGTGAAATGCACGTGGCCTGTAACCCGCCATTCGGTAACAACGAGGTCTGAGCGCAGGCTGGCCCCGGGCACGATATGGCCGTTCACGTAAGACGGCGACGCGGAATAGGTTGGGTTCACGGCCGTTTCCGGATTTGTCGTAAATGAGTATTTGAACGCGTCCTGTCCGGGTTCCTCCCTGGTTTTGTAGAATCCTGACGCCTCCCATGTCTCATCCGTCCACGCCCCTATATTCTGAGGCGGTTTGGCGGAATAAGGGTCGCTTGTTTCATCCGCGCCGGCCCTGTTGATTACGCATAAGGTAATCAGGCCTAAAAGCATAAATAATGCCGTTATTTTTTTAAGTCTCATGGTCAAATCCTCCTTATTTATTTAAAATCGGGTTATAGCCAACCTCAAACTCATAGCTGTCTTTGCCTTCCGCGACGGCTTTATTTATCGCCATTATCCTTTGCCGTTGTATGGGATAAGCCTGTTTCTGCCCGCGGTCTTTGTTTTTATGAGCCATAAAGGTTTTTCCTGAAACAAATCCGCACGCGAAGACAGCAAGCAGTAAGATTATTCGAAATGTATGTGTCCGTGTACTTTCCATTTGGTGATCACCATGTCCGGTTCAAGAGAGACATAAGGGACGTTGACGTTTCCTTCGGATGTGACAATAGGCGCGTAATTTATCTTGCCGCACACGCCGCTGTCATCATGAGTGGACGGATCGATCTCGGAATAACCGTTTTCCGTGGCTACGTAAGCCGTTACCGCCTGCCAGTGTTCATCCCATGTCACGCTGGCGTTTCGTTCTCCTCCGGAAATCTCTCCCTCGGGGTCGGAGGCCCCTGCCTCGCGCATGAAATAAAATACGCCGCAAAGACAGCCCAGGCAAAAGATTATAAAAACCATAGTTATCGGCACGATTTTTTTATTTTTCATGTTTTCCGCCTTTCTCGCGATTTATTTTCCCCCGGGACGGCCTTTTATGAATATGGGAAAGGCCCTTTTCCCGGCGGCCTTTAGATAATAAGTCCTGTTATTTATGACAGCGCTGCTTATCACCTCGTAAACAGACCCTAATTTTATGATTTCATAGCGTACTTTATATGTCTTGTCCCCTATTTTGTAATTGAAGTCCACCTTTGAGCCGTTGCCGCTTTTGCCCGCTCCAAAATCGTACATCGCCCCTGATATGCCTGTCTCGCATAAATAGTACGCTATAAATTTTTCTTTGTGGCTTTTCAGTGATGAGAGCTTGGCGTTTACCAATACATACAGGGTCATCACGGCCAGCGTAAGGGTCAGCGTGGTCCCCAGTGTCACTATTATGGCTATCCCACCTTTTTTGTTCTGCGTTATCATCGGATATCAGTTGATGCGCGACGATCCTACCGGGCGGTTTCTGCCGGTCAGCGATGTGCGTATTTTAATAGGATATGGTTCATGTTCCGCCTCGATCTCAACCGCTAAACGCTGTTCACTGGGCATTTTGTTTATGTACGCCGTGGCCTCTTTCTTGAAAGACAGGTCTATGATCCCGGTTAAAAAAGGCTTGGCCGGCTCATCGTCTCTTATGTTGTAGTCGTAGTAGACTTTATTATTCTGGAAATATATGCGGGCCTCTCTTTCCGCCCCGCCATAGATAACGATAAAATCTACGCTTTTGCCGTCAGGGCTGATGACAAGGCCTTTTGGGGTGCTGGCGGTGCGTTCATTGGTATTGGTGTGTATCAGCCTCTGCACCATGTATTCCACGCCGCTGCCTAATTGAGACATGGCGACTATGGCGGACTTATCCACGTCTTTATACATGACACCTATGTATTTTGAGTATACGTTAACCGAACCTATCACTATACCCAGCAATACCACGGCCAATGTCAGCTCCACAAGGGTAAATCCTTTGTTCAATTTTAACATGACAGCCTCCTTATTTTATTTCCACCAGAAGTCCTGGATTTCCAGCGTCAGCTGGTTGTTGCTTACTATCGGTATCACGCTGGCCTCTAATTTTTCAATCTCGCCGTTTCTTGATTGCCACGTGATCGTGACATCTTCCCTGAATGCCGGGCTTCCATTTTTGTTGCGGAACAGGGGTTCCTGTTTGCATTCATAGTATATTTCAACCGAATTTGGATATTGAGAGGGGACCAGCCCATTTTTTTTAATATCCCCCAGCAGATAAAAAGGTTCGGGATATTTCTGAGGGTCGAGGCTTTTCGGAAGATAATGCTGCCATTCTTTCAAGGCGTATCCCGTTGTTTTAATCACTCCCCATCCGTAATCCTTCTTGCCGGGCGGGTACTTATACCACATTTTGAAATCATGGGAGAAGGAGGCGGCTTCCCCGAATTCCAGCACGTCTCTCGCTAAATTGACGGCGGTATAATAATAGGTGCTTGTTGAGAGTATTTCTGTCAGGGCGGTGTATAATTTGAGGGAGGATGCCATGCCATAGCTTAATATGAGCACGGCTATTATTATTTCTATTAATGTAAGGCCTTTTTTATTGGTCATAATCCCCTGAATATATGTTATATCAAAGCGGGTGATATGTCAATTTCCAAGATGCGCGGGGCCGTTTATTTTTAATTGACCGCATACCCTATATATGGTATATTAATTCTGCTATGATACCAAGATATTCCCTTCCAAAGATGTCTAGTATATGGTCTGACCAGAATAGATTTCAGAAGATGCTGGATATCGAGATACTGGCCTGCGAGGCGATGGCTGAATTGGGCAAGGTCCCCAAGAAGGACCTAAAGAAAATAAAAACCAAGGCAAGGTTTAACGTAAAACGCATAGGAGAGCTAGAGAAATCCACGCGCCACGATGTGATCGCGTTTTTGCATAATATCGCGGAATACGTGGGAGATTCGTCAAGGTTCGTACATCAGGGGCTTACCTCAAGCGATGTCCTGGATACGGCATTATCCGTGCAGATGAGGGAATCGGCGGATATTATCATAGGCGATCTGAGGATGTTAAAAGAAGAGCTCAGGAAGAAGGCAAAAAAATACAAGGATACGGTGATGGTCGGCCGCAGCCATGGCGTGCACGCCGAACCGACGACATTCGGCCTGAAACTGGCGTTATTTTTTGACGAGATAAACAGGGGCATCGACAGGATTGACAGGGCGAAGAAGATAATTTCTGTTGGCAAGGTTTCAGGGCCCGTGGGCACTTATTCAAACGTGGATCCGTATGTCGAGAGTTATGTCTGCAGGAAATTAGGCCTGAGGCCAGCCAATATATCCACGCAGATATTGCAGAGAGACAGGCACGCTGATTACATGTCTCAATTGGCATTGGTAGGCGCCACGCTCGAGAAGATGGCGATAGAGATAAGGAATTTACAGAAGACAGAGGTGAGAGAGGTCGAGGAGCCGTTCGTTAAAGGACAAAAGGGCTCAAGCGCGATGCCGCACAAGAGAAATCCGGTGATGTGCGAGAGGATCGCGGGCCTGGCGAGAATCTTGCGTTCTAACGCCATGGCCAGCCTGGAGAATGTCGCCTTGTGGCACGAAAGGGACATCAGTCATTCTTCCGTTGAAAGGATCGTGATACCGGACAGCGTCATGCTGCTGGATTACATGCTCAATCAGATGATAGAGATAATAAGGGGCATGCTGGTATATCCTGAGAACATGCGTGCTAATCTCGGGAAGACAAAAGGTCTCGTGTTCTCAGCCAGGATTTTAGTGGAGCTTGAAAAAAGAGGCGTTGAAAGACGAAAGGCGTACGATATCGTGCAGAGATGCGCCATGAAGGTCTGGGGTGATAACGTGAATTTCAAGGAGGCGCTCTGGGTTGACAAGGATTTCATGAATGCCGTGAAGTCCAGGGAGATAGAGGGGTTTTTCGACGTAGCTTATTACGCGAAACACGTCAATAGGATTTTCAGGAAAGTGGGCATATAAAATAGCTCTAAGTTGACAAAAGGAGTATTACTCGAGTGTCAACTTAGCAAACGAGGCGAGGAGAGCAGCTGATGGAGAAACGCAAGAAGATATACGAAGGCAAGGCAAAGATTTTGTACGATACGGAAAAGCCGGATTTGGTGATACAGGAATTCAAGGATGACGCGACCGCTTTCGACGCCACTAAAAGAGGCACCATAAAGGATAAAGGCATAGTGAATAATGAGATATCATGCGCGCTTTTCAGGCTCTTGGAGTCAAAAGGCATCCCAACGCATTTCGTGGAAAAGTTGAGCGACAGGGACATGCTGGTGAAAAAACTTGATATCATACTGGTAGAGGTGACTGTCAGAAATATTTCCGCCGGCGGGATCTCAAAACTTTTGGGCATGGAGGAAGGTATCGCGTTAAAGACGCCCGTCCTTGAGTATCATTATAAAAAGGACGAGCTCCATGACCCCCTCATAAACGATTATCACATAGAGATACTGAAACTCGCGACCTCAGCGGAAATGAGGAAAATAAAAGACTATTCTTTCAGCGTTAATCAGATATTAAAGGATTTTTTTGACAAGGTGGGTCTCAAGCTGGTTGATTTCAAGCTGGAATTCGGAAGGCACAAGGGAAAGATCCTGCTGGGAGACGAGATCTCGCCTGACACGTGCAGGCTGTGGGACAAGAAGACAAACGAGAAGCTGGATAAAGACCGCTTTAGACGCGACCTTGGAAAGATAGAAGAAGCCTACCAGGAAGTTCTTAAGAGAGTAAAGTCCTAACCCAAGGATTAAGACGTGGAATGGAAGATAGAGATACGTAATAAGAGAGGTATTTTTGACCCTTCCGGAAACGGGATCAAAAAAGACATATTAGACCTGGCCATCAAGGGAGTCAAGAGAGTTGATGTCAGCCAGGTCTTTATCGTTTCCGGGGATGTCTCAGAGTCCGACGCCAGGAGAATAGCGGCGGAACTTTTGACGGACTCCATAACGCAGGAATATGAATTTGGCGCCAGGCGCGCTGAGTCCGGCGCCGGCCGCAGGATCGTCGAGATCGCGTATAACCCCGGGGTCATGGATCCTGTTGAGGAAAGCGCGAGAAAGGCCGTGAAGGATATGGGTATTTACGGGGTCAGGGCCATCAAGACAGAGAAGAAATATGTCATAGAAGGCAGGATCACGGAGCCGGAATTCAAGATAATATGCGAAAAACTGCTTTATAATAAAGTGATACAGCATGTTGTCAGGACACAAAGACACAAAGACGCAAAGACACAAGGCGTCGGATATAAATTTAAACTGATAACAGTGGATATCCTCGGCGCCAATGATAAAAAGCTGATAAATATCAGCAGGCGCGGGCAGTTGTTTTTAAATCTAAGGGAGATGCGGGAGATACAAAAATATTTCAAGAGACTGGGCCGTAATCCAACCGATTGCGAATTGGAGACTATCGCCCAGACCTGGTCAGAGCATTGCGCGCACAAGACGTTCAGGGGGGTCATCAGTTATAAAGAGGGAGATAAGAAGCCGATAATAATAGATAATTTATTAAAAAGCACGATAGCGAAAGTCACGCGGGAATTGAAAAGGCCGTGGTGCGTGTCGGTGTTCAAGGATAACGCGGGGATCGTGAGGTTTGATAAAGAGGATAATATCTGTTTCAAGGTGGAGACGCACAATCATCCCTCCGCCCTGGAGCCTTATGGCGGGGCCGGGACAGGCATAGGCGGCGTGATCAGGGACATATTGGGCGTCGGCCTGGCCGCCAGGCCGATAATGAATACGGATATATTTTGTTTTGGCCGGCCAGATACGCCGCAGAATAAAGTCCCGAAGGGCATGCTGCATCCCAAGAGGATCATGAAGGGCGTCGTGAGCGGGGTCAGGGATTACGGGAACCGCATGGGCATACCGACGGCGAACGGCGCGGTTTTATTCGACGATAAATATATCGGGAATCCCCTGGTGTATTGCGGCACGATAGGCATAATGCCGAAAGATAAATCTTTCAAGGCCGCCAAACGCGGAGACCTTATTGTCGCGGTCGGAGGCAGGACAGGCAGGGACGGAATCCATGGCGCGACATTTTCTTCCGGGGAACTCACGCACAAATCAGAAGAGATATCAGGCGGGGCGGTGCAGATAGGCAATCCAATCATGGAGAAAAAAGTCACGGACACGCTTTTGAAGGCCCGTGACAGGGATTTGTATAACGCGATAACGGATTGCGGCGCCGGCGGTTTTTCAAGCGCCATAGGAGAGATGGGTCAGGACCTGGGCGCGGAGGTGGACCTGGAAAAGGCCCCCCTCAAGTACCGTGGGTTGAGCTATACGGAGATATGGATATCAGAGGCGCAGGAGAGGATGGTCCTTGCCGTGCCCAGGGAAAAGCTGAAAGAATTGCTGGATATATTTAAGAAAGAAGACGTGGAGGCGACAGTGGTGGGGTGTTTTACCTCGAACAAGAGATTGAGATTGAGATATGAGGGGAATATTGTCTGTGATCTTGACATGGGTTTTCTGCATGACGGCATTCCCAGATTTGAGCGCGGCGCGGCCTGGTCAAGGCCTGTTTACAAGGAACGCGCGGAAACACCCTCCGGGGATTTAACGCCGTATCTGTTAAAGGTCCTCGGGAGCTGGAATGTCGCCAGCAAGGAATGGGTCATACGCCAATACGATCATGAAGTGCAGGGGCAGAGTGTTTTAAAGCCGCTGGTCGGAGTTAGAAACGACGGGCCCGGGGACGCCGCCGTGATCCGGCCGAAATTCAATTCCAAAAAAGGGATCGTGATCTCAAACGGCATAAATCCCAGATACGGATTTATTGATCCTTATTGGATGGCCGCGTCGTGCATAGACGAGGCGCTCAGGCAGGTGACGGCAGTGGGAGGGTCTTTGAAAAACACGGCCATCCTGGATAATTTCTGCTGGGGCAACACTGATAAGCCGGACAGGTTAGGGTCTTTGGTAAGGGCCAGCTTTGGGTGTTACGATATCGCGAAAGGGTACGGGGTGCCGTTCATATCAGGGAAAGACAGCTTGAATAACGAATATTCTGTTCATGGCGAGTCGATTTCCATCCCGGGGACCCTTCTGATTTCAGCCATGTGCGTGATGGAAGACGTGGAAAAAGCCGTTTCGATGGATTTTAAAGAATCCGGGGACCTGATATATGTCGTGGGCGAAACCAAGGATGAGATGGGCGGGTCACACTATAATCTTATAAGAGATATTATCGGGAACAGCGTGCCGCGGGTGGATGTGAAGACCGGGAAGAAGATTTTTAACCGCGTGCACGAAGTGATTTCCGCCGGGCTTGCAAGGGCGTGTCATGATTTGTCAGAGGGCGGCATCGGGGTGGCGCTGGCGGAGATGGCGTTTTCAGGCGGGCTTGGGGCTGAGGCGGACTTGAGAAAGGCGCCGCGCGAGGACGCGGCGAGGACGGACAGCGCGATTTTATTTTCGGAATCGAACACGAGGTTCATTATCGAGGTAAGAAAAAGGGACAAGAAAAAATTTGAAGGCGCCATGAAAGGCGTTCCAATCGGATTGATAGGAGAGGTCAGGGATAAAAAAGATTTAAGGATCCGCGGGTTGAGCGGCGAGGACGCGGTTAATGTGAGTATAGACAAGCTGAAAGAGGCGTGGCAGAGGCCATTGAAGTGGTGATAGATGAATAAACCCCGTATACTTATATTAAGGACGGCAGGCACTAATTGCGACAGGGAGACCGCCTTCGCGTTTGAATTGGCGGGCGGGGAGCCGGACCTGGTGCATATAAATGAGCTCGCGAGAGGCGAGAAATCATTGAGGGATTATCAGATATTCGCCATCCCCGGGGGGTTTACGTACGGCGATGACATCGCGTCAGGAAAGATACTGGCGAATGAGGTCAGGTACAAGCTCGGGGAAGAAACAAAAAATTTCATAAACGCGGGAAAACTCGTCATAGGCATCTGTAATGGTTTTCAGGCGCTGGTGAAGGCCGGGTTCTTGCCCGCGATAAGCGGAAATGATATAGAGGCGACGCTTAGTTTCAATAATTCAGGCAGTTTTATCGCTAAGTGGGTTGAATTGGGGAAATCAGGAGACAGATGCGTGTGGACAAAAGGCGTTAAAGGCAGGATGTATCTGCCCATAGCCCATGGGGAGGGTAAATTTATACCGAGGGACAAGGATGTGTTAAGAGCGTTAAGGAAAAACGGGCAGGTCGTGTTCAGGTACGAGGATAATCCCAATGGTTCCGTAGACGATATAGCGGGCATTTGCGATACAACGGGCAGGATCCTGGGGATGATGCCGCATCCAGAGAGGCATGTCCTGGGGACGCAGCATCCGCAATGGACGCGCAAGGGCCTGAAGAGATACGGAGACGGTTTTGATATATTCAAAAACGGCATTCAATATGTAAAGGAGTTTTTATGATAAATTACAAGAAATCAGGGGTTGACATAGATAAGGCCAATAATTTCGTGCTGGATATAGCGAAGATGGTTAAATCAACCAGGCGTAAAGAAGTGATCTGCGACATAGGAGGCTTCAGCGCGCTTACAAGGATCCCAAAAAAGTACAAGGAGCCCATACTCGTATCTTCCACTGACGGGGTCGGCACTAAACTGAAGGTGGCGGAGGTCCTCAACAGGCATGATACCATAGGTATAGACCTTGTCGCGATGTCCGTGAATGACGTGATAGTTACGGGCGCGGAGCCGCTTTTCTTTTTAGATTATTTCGCGACAGGGAGCCTAAACGACAGGAAGGCGAGGGATATAATAAAAGGCGTCGTGCGGGGCTGCGAGCAGGCGGGATGCGCGCTTATAGGCGGGGAGACGGCGGAGATGCCCGACATGTACAAGGGCGAAGAATATGACCTGGCCGGTTTCTGCGTGGGCGTGGTTGAAAAAGATAAGATCATAGACGGCAGGTATGTAAGGCCCGGGGACATGATAATAGGTATCCAATCAAGCGGCGCGCATTCAAACGGTTTCAGTCTGATACGGAAGGTCTTTACTAAAAGTGAAATGAAAGGAAAAATCGGCAGGGCTGTTTTGACGCCCACCATAATATACGCAAAGACGATACTCAGTTTGATGAAAAAAGTAAAAGTCAAATCGCTGGCGCACATAACAGGCGGCGGATTTTATGATAATATCCCGAGGGTCCTGCCTCGAAACGCGTCATGCCTCATATACAAGGAATTATGGGACAAGCCGTATATATTTGACCTGATTCAGAAGCGGGCCGGGATAAGCGATAAAGACATGTACCGCACTTTTAACATGGGCATAGGCATGGTAGTGGTGGTGGATAAAAGAGAAGTCAGCAAGGCGCGCGGCGTCATAAAGAGCTTCGGGTTGAAATCCTGGGCAATAGGCGAGGTCATAAAAGGCAAAGGCGAAGTTATAATATGAGAATCTTGGTCATAGGTTCCGGCGGCAGGGAGCACGCCCTCGCGTGGAAGATGGCGCAGAGTAAAAAAGCAGAGAAGATTTATTGCGCGCCGGGCAACGCGGGCATAAAAGAGATCGCCGAGTTGGTTGATATAAAGGCCGATGACATCCCGGGCCTTTTGAATTTCGCGAAAAAAAATAAGATTGATCTGACCGTCGCCGGGCCCGAGATACCCCTGGTCAAGGGTATCGTGGACGCGTTTTGTAAAGAGGGCTTGAAGATATTCGGGCCTTCAAGGGAGCTGGCGAATTTGGAGGGCAGTAAGGTCTTCAGCAAGGAGACGATGAGGAGATTAGGCGTGCCCACGGCTGATTTCAGCGTCTTTGACGACGCGATAAAGGCAAAAGAATATTTAAGGCAAAAAGGCGTCCCCAGGGTGATAAAGGCGGACGGCCTGGCCGCGGGCAAGGGTGTTATAGTGGCAAGGACTTTGGAAGAGGCGGAAAAGGCGATCGACTTGATGATGACGAAAAAGGCGTTCGGGAGCGCCGGGGATAAAATAGTGATTGAGGAATGCCTATACGGGGAAGAGGCGTCGATATTGGCATTCACGGACGGCAGGACAATAGTACCCTTGGAATCATCTCAGGACCATAAAAGGATTTTTGATAACGATAAGGGGCCGAATACGGGCGGCATGGGCGCCTATTCGCCCGCGCCGGTAGTCACGAAAGATATCATGAGGCAGGTCATAAAAGATGTTTTTAAGCCCGTTATAGACGGCCTAAGAAAAGAGGGCAAGGTCTATAAAGGCGTTTTATACGCGGGTTTGATGATTACGGAAAACGGGCTTAAGGTCCTGGAATTCAACGTCAGGTTCGGTGATCCTGAGACACAGGCGATCTTGCCGCGTCTGGATTCAGATTTAGCGGATATAATGTTATCTTGTGTGGACGGGACCCTCGATGAAGCGGATGTCAAATGGAAAAGAGACGCGTGTCTTTCTGTCGTGTGCGCCTCAAAGGGATATCCTGACGAATACGAGAGACATAAGGAAATCTCAGGGCTTGGCGACGCCAGAAAACAGGGGGCGATAGTATTCCATGCCGGCACCATGACGGAAGACGGCAAGGTCTTCACGAGCGGAGGCAGGGTCTTGGGAGTAACTGCCCTGGGCAAAGACATAAAATCAGCCAAGGAAAACGCTTATAAAGCGGTAGGAGAGATACGTTTTGAGGGGATGCATTACAGGAAAGACATCGGAGACAGGGCGATAAACAGGCTAAGTTGACAAAAGAAGTATTGCTTGAGTGTCAACTTATGGAGGGGTTATGGCGGCGAATAAAAAGATTTTAGTCGGTATACTGATGGGCAGCGCGTCGGACGCGGAGATAATGGCCGAGACGGAAAAGGTCCTGAAGGAAAACAAGGTCCTCTACGAGATCAATGTCCTGTCAGCCCACAGACAGCCTGACAAGGTCCGTGAGTACGCGAAGTCAGCTGAAAAAAGAGGGCTCAAGGTATTGATATGCGGGGCGGGCATGTCAGCCGCTTTAGGGGGGGTGGTGAGCGCGTATACCAATTTACCCGTGATAGGCGTGCCCATAGAGACAAAGGCGTTAAAGGGGCTCGACTCTCTTTTATCAACCGTGCAGATGCCTGGCGGCGTGCCTGTCGCAGGCATGGCGATAGGCAAGGCAGGCGCGAAAAACGCGGCGATATTCGCTATCCGCATCCTGAAGCTTTTATGCAGACAAAGGTAATAAAGCTGGATCCTTATTTTCCCGACGAGAGGTTGATCAGCGAAGCGGCCCTGGTTTTGAAAAACGGCGGGATTGTCGCCTTTCCCACGGAAACGGTTTACGGGGCAGGGGTGAACGCCTTGGATAAAAACGCGATGGAGAGGCTGCGCGGGATAAAAAAAAGGCCGGCGGACAAGCCCTTCACGATCCACATAGCGGGCCTGGGCGCGCTGGACGAGATGAACATAGAATTGTCAAATAAGGCCATAAAGATCATAGATAAATTTTGGCCGGGGCCGCTGACCATAGTGGCCTTGAATAGGAAGAAAGAGAAAGTCGGCCTGAGGATGCCTGACAATAAAATAGCGCTTTCTCTGATAAAGAAGGCGGGCGTGCCGGTCGCCGCGCCGAGCGCTAACATGTCCGGCCGAAGGCCTCCCGTGTCAGCGCAGGAAGTTATTGATGAAATGTCAGGATTTATTGATATAATATTAGATGGGGGCAGGACAGAGAGACAGCAGGAATCGACCGTAGTGGACGTTACGTCAGAGCCTTTCGCGATATTGAGAAATGGCGCGATTCCCGGAGAGGATCTATTGGCTGATTATCATGTCCTTTTCGTGTGCACGGGCAATAGCTGCCGCAGCGTGATGGCAAAAGGACTGCTGGAGAAATTTATCCGGGAATCCGGGCTGTCAGGCAGGGTCGCGGTTGATTCAGCCGGGACTTCCACGTACATAGGCATAAAGGCCGCTTCGAACACGATAGACGTGATGAAAGAGGAAGGCGTTGATGTCTCAGCGCATTCCGGGAAGCCGGTTACCTTTGATTTATTGAAAAAATCTGATTACGTATTTGTCATGGAGGGCTTGCACCGGAACGCCATTTTAAACATGGCGTCGGGATTGAATTCGAAGGTCCGGCTGCTAAAGGATAATGAGGATATCCCGGATCCTATAGGAAAATCCCTGGATGAATACAGGCGGGTTTTGGGCATAATAAAGGAAGAGGTGGAGGATATATTTTTGGAGATATTCAAGAAGGAGAAATGATGAAGATTGTCATTGGCGCGGACCACGGCGGATTCAGGTTAAAAAAGGAGCTGGTTAAGTTTTTGAGGCGGAAAGGCCACGCGGTGAAAGACGTCGGGACCTTCGACGAAGAGAGTTGTGATTATCCCGCGATTGGTTACGAGGCCGCGAAGCTGGTTGGGGCCGGGAAATTCTCAAGAGGGATTCTTATCTGCAAGACAGGCATAGGCATGTCGATAGTCGCCAACAAGGTAAAGGGCGTCAGGGCCGCTTTGTGCGACAGGATAGATGTCGCCCGTTCCAGCAGGGAGCATAACGACGCCAACATCCTGGTCTTCGCGGCGAATATAGTTTCTCGGAATCTGGCGAAAAAGATTTTAGAGGTTTGGCTCAGGACGCCTTCTCTCGGGGGAAGGCACGGAAGAAGGGTTGAGCAGATCAAGAAGATAGAGAGGCGCGGAGGATAAATGGATAGATTGAAAAAAGACGATCCAGAGGTTTATGTCATAATACATAAAGAATTGGAGCGGCAGCAGAATAACATAGAGCTGATAGCCAGTGAGAATTTTACCAGCCCGGCCGTATTGGCCGCGGCCGGTTCCACGCTCACGAACAAATACGCTGAGGGTTATCCTTCGAAAAGATGGTACGGCGGGTGCGAAAACGTTGATGATGTTGAGGAGCTGGCCATAGAGAGGGCGAAGAAGATATTCGGCGCGGAGCATGTGAACGTCCAGCCTCATTCCGGCAGCCAGGCGAACATGGCGGTGTATTTCGCGCTTTTGAATCCGGGGGATACCGTGCTGGCGATGGACCTGGCCTGCGGCGGACACCTTACCCACGGTCTGGCGCATAATTTTTCAGGAAGATTTTTTAATATAATCCCGTACGGCCTGAACAGAAAGACAGAGACGCTTGATTACGACGAGATATCTTCCCTGGCGAAGAAACACAGGCCCAGGATGATATTGGCCGGCGCCTCGGCGTATTCCCGCGTGATTGATTTTAAGAAATTCAGGGAGATAGCGGACAGCGTGGGGGCGTATCTGTTCGTGGACATGGCGCACATAGCGGGTCTTGTCGCGGCGGGGCTGCATCCGAACCCTGTCCATTACTCGGAGGTGGTTTCTACCACCACTCACAAGACGCTTCGCGGGCCAAGGGGCGGGATGATACTTTGCAGGAACGAATTCGCGAAAAAGATCGACTCGCAGATATTCCCCGGCATCCAGGGCGGCCCGCTCATGCACATAATCGCGGCAAAGGCGGTGGCGCTTAAAGAGGCGGATACCCCGGAGTTTAAAAGATACCAGGAGCAGATAGTAAAAAATTCAAAATACCTCGCGGGGGCTTTGAATGAGCATGGTTTCAGGATAGTTTCGGGCGGAACGGATAATCACATGTTCCTGGTGGATTTGTCGTCAAAGGGCCTTACGGGAAAAGAGGCGGCCGAGTTATTGGACAAGGTTCGCATAACAGTCAACAAGAATCTGGTGCCTTTTGACGCGAAAAGCCCTTCTCTTACCAGCGGCATACGGCTTGGGACGCCCGCGGTCACGACAAGGCTCATGAAAGAACCCGAGATGAGGGAAATAGCCGATATCATGAATCTTGTGTTGACGAACAAGGCGGATGAAAAGATATTGAAGGATTGCGCCGGCAAGGTATCGGGGCTCACTAGGAAGTTCCCTCTTTATAAGGATTTGAAGATATAGTTATTATAAAAGGAGATTAACATGAAATGTCCATTCTGCGGAAATAGCGAGGACAAGGTTATTGATTCCAGGGCATCCGAGGAAGGCCGTTCCATACGCAGGCGCCGCGAGTGTCTCAGTTGCCACCGCCGTTTCACGACGTACGAGAATATCGAGGAATCAACCTTGATGGTAATAAAAAAAGACAGCAGGCGCGAACCCTTTGACAGGAAAAAGATCCTGGCCGGTCTTACCAAGGCGTGCGAGAAAAGGCCCATAGGCACGGAACAGTTAGAGGCCCTGGCGGACAAGATAGAATATACCCTTCAGAGTAAATTTGAAAAAGAAGTGCCGTCTAAAGAGGTGGGCGAGTTATTAATGGAGCTTCTGTACAAGCTTGACGAGGTTGCCTATGTTAGGTTTGCCTCTGTTTACAGGCAATTCAAGGATATAAATCAGTTCATGAAGGAATTAAAGGGGCTTTTGAGTCACGAGAAGTAGCCGTTTATTTTAAATTAGTGTAGCTTATAAAACCCGCCTTGTTTTTCAATCCCAGAAAATACGCGCCGAAGACATCCTCTTTTTTCTTGGACAAAAGCCTTTCCCTGAATTCGTCTTTTTCCTGGTCGAATTTTGATTCGTCCATGTCCTGGTAGGCGTCACGCCTCACGATGGCCCAGCCTTGCAGGGTTTTTACCGGTCCGGATATTTCCGTGTCTTTCAGGGGAAGCGCCGCGTCCGCGACGCCCGCCGCGAGGCCTAATTCGGGTATGTAGTCGTTACGCGTTATAAAGTCGGTCGATTTTATCGTAAAGGTTATTTTCTCAGCCGCGGTCTCAAAAGAACCCCCGTTCTTTATCTCATCCTTTATCAGTGACAGGATTTTTTCAGCCTCATTCTTGGATATGCTGATCGCGGCGTCTTTCACATAGGCCTTTATCACCTTTTCTTTTACCTCGTTAAATTCCGGGACGTAAGGTCTCTTTTTTTCTTTCATCTGTATGATATAGAAGGCCTTGTCGGTTTT
>JBAZOA010000015.1:0-23510 GCA_041648935.1 Candidatus Omnitrophota bacterium
TGGGCAAGACAGAAGAGGACTCAAAAGACGACTTCAATAATAGATACGACTTCAAAGAGGCATTCGACCAAGGCTGCAAGTATTCCCTTCATTAAATAAAATCTAAACAAACTTTATCTTTCTCGGACGCCAGGCTTAAAGAAAAGCCTGCGTCAGTTCGAGCGGGCACGATGTCTCCCGGCAAGCCTGGGGCTTGGAAGGCTTCTTTGTTTTGCGTAACCCCGGGACTACCGGACAAGTAAAGATATTGCCTGTCAAAACAAAAAAGAGTGAGGCCTAACTGAACTAAAAACAAATCTATTCTCAGAACGTTTAGGCCGAACGTCCTGACAAGCCCCTGGCTTGCAGGGAGACGAGCGAGAAGCGGCGCGAAGCGACCTCGTCCCGAAGGATTCGATTGATGGGGACTCAGCCCAGCAAGCCTGGCGGCCGGGAAAAGAATACTTTATTAAAATTTTACTTGAATTCTGCCGCCTGATATACTACAATGAGCGTGTATGGGAAAAATTTTAGTGTTTTTTTGCCTTATTTGCGCGTTTTGCACGCCAGCTGTCTTTTCCGAAGAGATTGAAATCAACTCAGAAGTAATGAGCGTAAACCTTGACGACGAATACTGCGTGATAAAAGGCGGGGAAGACGCCGGGATAGAGATAGGGGACGGGCTTATCGTGCACAGAGATCACGAAAAGATAGCCGAGGCCCAGGTCATAGAAGTAAAGAGTAACGTATCGGCCGCAGAAATATTGACCCTGGAAAAAGACCGGCGAATAATGGAAGGCGACGCCGTATTGATAGTAAAGGTCGCGGTAGAGACCGGAGAGGCCGCTGAAAAGCCGAAGAAATCCAAATGGACCAGGATAGGGGCGGGATTGGCCAAGCCCGCAGAATCATTGAGCGGCGCCATGGAGCCCATCGCCGCGGGGACAGCGCCGATATATGAAACCACGCGGGAAGGCGACACCATTAAAATAAGCATAAAGAACCAGCCCGGGCCTATTTTCTCGTACGCCTTGCGCGTCCTTAGCGAAAACGGGTATTCCGTCACCCTGACAAACAGGGCTACAGGCATGATATCCGCCACGAAACCCATCGCGTTATCGCTGTTGGGTGAACTGTGGGCCGACGCGGCGGCGGCCATTGACCACAAGGTCGTGGCGTCCCTGGATATAAAAAACGAGGGGGACACGTCAATATTGACCGCCTCCGCGTTCAAAGAACACTCTAAAAAATGGAAACAGATAAAGAATCCCGTAACAGTGGACTCCAGGCACTATAACGAGCTTGTCAGCATCGTTTCCAAGATCAAAGAGCTTTCGGAAGATTGAAGAATAAAAGATTAAAAAAATCTTTATTAAAAATATACGGCTTGCTGTACGAGAGATTCGGGCCGAGACACTGGTGGCCCGGAGACACGAGGCTTGAGATAATAATAGGCGCCATACTCACGCAGAACACGGCGTGGGCCAACGTGGAAAAGGCCATCTTGAATTTAAAGAGACAGGGCCTTTTAAAACCAAAAACGCTCTCTGAAATATCCGAAAAAAAACTTGCCCGGCTGATACGGCCTTCCGGTTATTACAACGTGAAGGCGGGCAGGATAAAAAATTTTTTAAGGTTTCTCGACGAGGAATACGGCGGAAGCATAGATAGGATGTTCAGGGCTCCCTTGAACCGCCTGAGAAACGAACTCCTTGCCGTAAAGGGCATAGGCCGGGAAACGGCCGATAGCATACTCCTGTACGCCGGAGGGAAAAAGGCCTTCGTGGTAGACGCTTACACGAAAAGGATATTCTCGAGGCACGGGTTCATAAAAGAGGGTTCTGATTACGGGGAAATACAGGCCTTATTTTTAAAAAATATACCGAACAGCGCCAGGCTGTTCAACGAATACCACGCGCTAATAGTAGAGCTGGGTAAAAACATGTGCAGGGTCAGAAAGCCATTGTGCGCTGAATGCCCCTTACGGAGGATGAAAAATGGCTGAGGAAATAAAAAAGACCGAAGAGGCAAAAAAAGAAGAACCAAAAAAAAAGGAAAAGATAGAAAAACCCACGAACTGCGTAAAATGCAACAAGCGCCTTAAAAGAAAGACCTGGTATTACAGGGACGGGGGCTATTACTGCGGCAAGGGGTGCTGGAAACAGGCCGTGGCGAAAAAACAGGGCGCCAAGGAAAAAGAAAAGGGTTCATAAATATCATGCTGGAACGCCGCAAAAACCAACGAGCAAAAAAACACATACCATTAAAACTGCTCGACAGTTCGTTCGATGTCATAACAGAGACTTCCGACATAAGTTCCTCGGGCGCTTATTGCAGGGCGACCAGATGTCTCCCGCTGATGTCCAAGATAGACGTGGTCCTGCTGATGCCCGCGAAAGACAGCGACAGCCGCGCCAAGAAGATACGCTGCAAGGGCGTGGTAGTGAGGACGGAACCGACCATTCTTAAAGATACCGATAAGCCGCATTACAACATCGCCATATTCTTCAGCGACATATCCAAAAAAGACCAGAAGACGATAGAGGAATACGTGGACTCGGGCAACACCGACCCGGCCGAGATACAGGTGACCAGCAAATAATGGACATCAAGACCATAAAGATAGAAAAACCCGAGGACGCGAACATAATCATAGGCCAATCGCACTTCATCAAGACCGCCGAAGACATATACGAGGCCCTTATCAATTCCGTGCCGGGCATAAAGTTCGGGGTCGCGTTCTGCGAATCCTCAGGGCCGTGCCTTGTAAGAAGCGAGGGTACCGACGAGACGCTGAAAAAACTCGCGGAAAGAAACTGCCTGAACGCGGCGGCGGGCCATTCCTTTATAATAATAATGCGGGACGCCTACCCCATAAATGTGCTAAAGGCCGTAAAAGACGTGCCTGAGGTATGCGGCATATACTGTGCCACCGCGAACAGCGTGGAATTGGTCGTGGCCGAGACAGGACAGGGCAGGGGCATCCTCGGGGTCGTAGACGGCCTCAGGACAAAAGGCGTCGAAACGGATAAAGACGTCACGGAGAGAAAAGAATTCTTGAGAAAAATAGGATATAAGTTATAATTATAGCGGCGCGTTATGCGCACAGCGTATCGCGCAAGACGCTCTACGCCATACGCACAACGAAATGGGCCGACCAAGACAACCTGAAGACGCAAAATTGATAATAGGGATACTGGCGAAAAATAAAAAACTCTTCGATGACGTCGAAGAGTTTTTTATTGATGCCTTCGGGGCCATCGACTACAGAAGCGAGATCCTGCCGTTTGACTATACGGACTATTATAAAAAAGAGATGGGCGAGACCTTAAGCAGGAAATTCGTGTCTTTCAAAAAACTGATCAGGCCCGGAGACCTGGCGAAAATAAAACTCAGGACAAACTCCATCGAGGAAAAATTCGCCGCTGAAAAAGAAGGGGCCGTCCGCAGGCTCATCAATATCGACCCGGGATACATCACCGACGCCAAGCTCGTCCTGGCCACCACTAAAGATTATTCCCACAGGATATACCTGCGAAAAGGCATTTACGCCGAAGTGACCCTCGCATGGAGAAAAGGCGGATTTCAGGCGCTTGACTGGACATACCCGGATTACAGGACACGAGAATACATCGATATATTAAACCGCATGAGGGACTCATATGCAAAACAAACCAAAGGTATATCTAAAAAGGATTGACGACTGGACGTCGAAAGAAAAGATAGACCAGGCGCTCCTTAGCGCTTGGCGCGCCGTGGAGGCGGAATCCCCCGATATCATAAAAAAAGACAGCTTCACCGGGATAAAATTGACGTTCGGGGAAGAAAACACCACCGGCTACATAAAGGCCGACTGGCTGCCGGGCCTCATAGGGCTGTTGAAACAAAAGACAGAGAACCTGTTTCTGGTGGAAACAAGCACCCTGTACAGGGAAAAAAGGTCCAACGCCGTGGGCCATCTCAACATAGCTCACTCTCACGGTTACGGCATCCATTCTTTGGGCATACCCATAATAATAGCTGACGGGCTTCACGGAAAAAACCACGATAATATTCCCATAAAAGGGGTTCATTTTGAACACGCCAAAATAGCCAAGGGCATTTGTGAAAGCGACGCGCTCATAGTCCTTTCGCATGTAACAGGCCACATGCAGTCAGGATTCGCAGGGTGCCTTAAAAACATGGGCATGGGCTGCGCGTCGCGGCAGGGAAAGCTTTTACAGCATTCAGGAACCCTGCCAGAGGTGACCGTTGAAAAGTGCGTAGGGTGCGGGGAATGCATGAACTCGTGCCCTTCTAACGCCATAGGCATAAAAAAGAAAAAGGCCATACTCGTTAAAGAAAGATGCATAGGATGCGGGGAATGCACGGTGGCCTGCAGGACAGGGGCCATTGAAATAAAATATGACGAAAATATTGTAAAATTCCAGGAAAAGATGGTAGAATATGCCTTGGGCGTCAAGAAGGTTTTCGGCCCGAGGATAGCTTACATAAACTTCCTTGAAAACATGACAAAGAACTGCGATTGCATGTCCAGGGGAGAGACCCCGATCGCGCCTGACGTGGGTATCTTGGCGGGACTTGATCCGGTAGCCATAGACAAGGCATCCATGGATATCGTGGGTGAGGATAAATTCAGGGCGCTTTTTCCTGAGATAGACCCCATGGCGCAGATAAGGCACGCCGAAAAGATAAAATTGGGTTCCGGCCAATATGAGGTCGCGGAAATATAAATGTCATACTGCGCATACAGCATCTTATTAATCGTCCTCCTGTTGATACTGCTCACCCTGTGGACGGAAGAAGTCCGCGCCAGAAAGAGCGTAACGCACGGCCTCGCCAATAAATACTGGATACTAAGAGAAAGAAGGAGATTCGTCAGGTTCAATAAAGAGATGAGGGTCAGGTACAGCTTTATCGGGGCCCAGGAAAACAATCATCACGAGACCAAGACAACCAACATATCAAGAAAAGGACTCTGCATCTCAAGTTACACGAAACTAAAGGAAAAAGACCTGGTATCCCTGGAGATAGAGGTGCCCGGTTTCTCAAAGGCGGTAAAGGCGACGGGAGAGGTAATGTGGATAAAAGAGCTTCACTCTAAGGATGGAGAGGGTCATCGCATGTTTTACGCCGGCATCAGGTTTTCCAAGATAGACCCTGAATCGGAAGCGGCATTATTGACCCATCTAAACACGCTGACGCCATTCAGACAATGATAAAAGAAAAAAGGAACTACGTGAGGCTGGACGCGGAGATAAGCTTTTCTTACAAGATAAGGGATTCCGAGCTTCCCGAAAATAACGCCTCCACGAAAAACATAAGCCCCGGCGGCTTGAAGGCCGTGGTCGACAAAGAGGTCAAAAAGGGCGACTGGCTTGACCTGAAATTTTTCATCCCAAATTCAGACAAGCCCATACCGGGCGTGGGCAGGGTCATCTGGACCGACAAGACAAACCGCGACAGCATAGACGCGGGAATAAAGATAGAAGACATAGATCCGGAGATGAAAAATAAATTCCTGGAACACATATGCGACCTCATGATAGAACTGTTTAAAAAAAGATGATCACCATAGACGAATTTAGAAAACTCGAACTGAAGATAGCGCAGATAAAAGACGTGAAAGACCACCCCAACGCGGACAAATTGTACCTGATAAAGGTAAGCACGGGGACCGAAGAGAAAGAGCTCGTGGCCGGCGTAAAAAAATCTTACAGGCCGGAAGAACTCATAGGAAAATTCGTGGTCATAGTGGACAACCTGGAACCGGCGGTAATAAGAGGGGTGGAAAGTAAGGGCATGATACTCGCGGCCCAGGGAGAGGGGGAGATAGCCGTCCTCACCCCTGACAGGCCCGTGGCGCCGGGTTCTACAGTTAAATGAAGATAATAGGCATTACCGGCCCGAACGCATCCGGAAAAGGAGAGGCCGCCGGCTACCTAAAGACAAAAGGATTCGAATATAATTCTCTATCAGACATCCTGAGAGAGAAAGCGAAAGAGGCAGGGATAGAGGAATCCAGGGAAAACCTTATAGCGCTAGGAAACAAACTGCGCTCCGGTAACGGGGCGGCCTTCCTGGCCCAGGAGGCGATAAAAAGGATGGACCCGTCGAAAAACTACGTAATAGATTCCATAAGGAATCCGGCGGAGATAGCGGCGTTAAAAAAGATAAAGGGTTTCAGGCTGATAGGCATAGACGCGCCGATAGAGACAAGATTCAGGAGAATCGTGGAGAGAAAAAGACCCGGGGACCCGAAGACGCTCCGGGAGTTTATCGAAAAAGAAGAAAGAGAAAACGTGAACGACGTAAATAACCAGCAGCTCGCGAACTGCCTTAAATCAGCCGACACGGTGATAATAAACGGCTCCACGCTGACGGCGTTTCACAAAAAGATAGATGAAGCGATCAAATAAAACAAGACGTCCCGGGTGGGATGAATATTTTCTGAAGATGGCGTATCTGGTGGCTGAACGCTCAACGTGCCTCAGACACCACGTGGGCGCCGTCATAGTGCGGGACAAGAGGATACTCACCACAGGATATAACGGCGCGGCAAGGGGCGTAAAGGACTGCGTCGAGCTGGGCTGCCTCAGGAATGAAAAGGGCATACCGTCAGGCGAAAGACATGAGATATGCAGGGCGATACACGCTGAACAGAACGCCATCATACAGGCGGGACTGCACGGTATAAACATAGCCGACAGCGTCATATACTGCACGCATTCGCCGTGCATACTGTGCGCAAAGATGATAGTGAACGCCAGGATAAAAAAATTCGTGACAGCCGGCGAGTACGCGGACAAGTCGTTTTCGCCCCTGTTCAAGGAGGCGCGCGTGGAATACGAAAAGGTAAAGGCGCCGGCGCTGGATATAATAAAACTGGATTAAGGACGCTCATGAGAGAAAAAAGAAGGTTCATAAGATTTTACATCGCCCTGAAGGTAAATTACATCCTCCAGAAAGACCCAAAAACGGAAAAGATAGGCACGACAAAAGATGTGAGCGCCGGAGGCCTCCAGCTATTGACAAGCGAACAGCTGGAGGCGGGCGGCAAGGTCGACCTAAAGATATTCCTGCCTGACGCGCTGAACCCGGTGCACCTGAAAGGCGTGGTAATGTGGTCCAAAGAGCTGGGCCAGGCCAAGGGCCCGGCCCACAGCCACAGCGCCGGCATCGAGTTCGGCAAGATAGAGGAAGACAACAAAAACACCTTCTTGAAATTTCTATGCGGCCAGATGTACGAAAAGACAGGGGATAAAAAACCCGGTGACAATGCATGACGAGATCAAACCAAATGTGTTTTTAAGGCCTATCCCGCGTTCCTGGGCGCTCGCGCTAGCAGGCGTCCTGTTGTGCGGCTGCGCCACCATCTATAATCCGGCCACCGAAAGACAGGAATTCATATTCATAACGACCCCCATGGAGGTCGCGTTGGGCAATAACGTCGCCATGAGCGTCGCCAAGGAATACAAATTCATAAAGACCCCCGAGGTAACGGACAGGGTGTCTAAACTGGGCGAGAAGATCGCCAAGGTATCCGACCGCCAGGACCTGAAATATCATTTCGCGGTAGTGGAAGACAAGGAGATAAACGCGTTTACCACACCGGGCGGGTACGTGTACATAAACTCCGGCCTGATCGACATGGTGTCTGACGATGAGCTTGCCTGCGTCATAGGCCACGAGATAGGGCACATCGCGGCGAGACACATAACCAAAAAACTCCAGGCGCAGTTAGGTTACGACATATTGATGAACATCGCGCTTCAAAAGGCCAGCGTCAATGACCTGCAGCAGGCCGCCTCGATCACCTTTAACCTGGTGTCGCTCGGCTATTCCAGGGAAGACGAGCTCCTAGCCGACCGGCTGGGCGCTAAATACGCCTACAAGGCGGGATATGACCCTTACGCGATGATAACTTTCCTGAAAAAACTAAAGGATATTGACAAGGAAGAGATGGGATTTGTTTTTCTGAGAAGCCACCCATACACTTCCAAGAGGATAGAGATGATGGAAAAACAAATGCCCGCCATAATAGCCAAGGTGGACGGAAAACCCGTTCAAGGCGCTGTTAAAACGGTCAATCCAACGAACGAGGGAGGTGACGCCGCGCAAAAACCCAGGCCTTACAGGGTGATGTGCCCGAAATGCAGGAAGATTTTTTCTGGGAATGTCAGATATTGTCCTTACGACGGTACGCGATTGTAACCAGATAAGGAGGCGAATCATGTTCACTGGCACGGAAAACAGGGTCTTCAGCCGCGTAGGCGGCGAACTCACGGTAAGATACAGTCCGCAAGGCACTGATTCGGAATTCTGCACTACGACAAAAAATATAAGCGGCGGGGGCATCAGGGTGTCACTGCTCAAGAGATTAAGGCCCGGCACATTATTGGACCTGGAAATATTCAAGGACGATAGCGACATGATGGCCAGGTGCAGGGGCAAGGTAGTATGGATGTGGGACACGCCGATGGACGAGGAAAACGAGCAGCATTTTGAGGCGGGAATAAAATTCCTGGACCAACAGCTTCTCTCGATAGGGCGGCTGATAAACCATTTGGAGACGCAGGGCGCGAGCGTGATATCATGAAGATACTCCATAAATTATTCGAAACAGGCAAGGCAAAAGAAAAGACGTTCATGAACGACCGCAGGCAGTTTAAAAGATACGATCTGCTGCTGAAATTGGTATACTCTGACCCGGAGGCCAGTTCGCAGTCCGAATCCATGACAAAAGACATAAGTAAGGCCGGCTTGAGATTCCCGGTCAGCGCGAAATTGCGGAAAGGGGCGCTATTGGACCTCAGGATTGAGGACCCCAACAGCGACAAGCTCCTGGCCTCCAAGGCCAAGGTTGTCTGGTCAGACGAATTCGGAGACAGCGATGACGCCCAGGGCGCCAGGTATGAGGTCGGCGTACAGCTCCTGAACAAAAGATTGTATTGATAAACTCCAATGGCTAATAATCTGCGGCTTGAAGACGATCATTACTGCTTTGGGTGCGGCTCTCTGAATGTTTCCGGGCTCAAGCTCATCTTTAAAGTTAACAAAGAAAACAAAACCCTCTCGTCGGAATTTACCCCTCAAAAAATATACCAGGGCTATAAAGACATGGTCCATGGGGGCATAATAGGCCTGATCCTGGACGAATGCATGGTAAACCTCGTGTTAAAGCTCGGGGTGCCGGCCGTGAGCGCGGAATACACCGTACGCCTGAAAAGGCCGGCGATTGTGGGAAAAAAACTTATTTTCTCGGCGAAGATAGCGGAAGAGACGAAGTCCAGGTTAGTGATAGTGGAAAGCGAATGCAGGGATGAGGATGGCATCGTGATCGCCTCGGCCTCATCCAAATGCGTCAAGATCTCATGACAATAAAAAAACCAGGCCCATTCAGGATATTCGGCGCCATAATCATCCTGCTCGTGATCATGCTGATCGCCATGAACATGCTGTTAATTAAATCAGGCTGCCTGAATAAGCAATGCGTGCTGATAAACATATTCATCATATTATTGCTGGTATGGGCGACCACTTTCTGGATCACTGTCATAAAACATTTGAATAAAAAATAAAATCGCGCTATGCTTGGATTCGTAGCTTACAAAACTTCGGGATTCTGGATTTTCCTGCCCATAGCCATCCCGGTAACGCTATTCGTGATTCTCGAGACCGTCTATCATTTAAAAAAACCGATAGAATCGGATCTGTGGCGGGTAATCTCAGCTGTCTTTACGATATATTTCATAACCTTCTTTTTATTGCTTTTCCTAAGTAAAGGCCGCCTATGAGAATAGACGCTTTATTCTTAGGCGGCACATCCATAGACCTCATACAGAATAAAAGCTTCACCGCCTCGGTGGGGGGCGGGATTACGAACTCCGCCATCATAGCGGCCAAGCTGGGCCTAAAAACAGCCCTTTTATCAAAGATAGGCAAAGACCCGCTGGGGGATTTCGCGATTGATTTTTTAAAATCCCGCGGCGTAAATACCTCCGGCATTATACGGGACCCGGATATCAATACTCCGATAGCGATAGCGCGTATTGACAGATCCGGCGATTCCAGATACACGTTTTACAAAAACTCTCCCAAGGACTCGATAGTACCGCTAAAAAACGCGCCAAAAGGCATATTAAACGCCTGCGAGATTTTTCATTTCGGTTCAAGCTTTTCCTATCAAAAAGAAACCTCGGTTGAAGCGCTGAAATACGTGAAATACCTGAAAAAAAGAGGCGCCCTTATATCCTTTGATCCCAATTTGAGACCAAACAGCATAAAGGACAAACCCGAAGTCAAAAACAGGGTATTAAGGCTTTTAAACCTGTCTGATTTAGCCAAATTGAGCGAAATAGACTTATCATACCTCACAGGCCAGAAAGACCCTGCAAAAGGCCTAAAAACGCTTAAAAAGCGTCTTAAACGCGAAGTAATCCTGACCCTTGGAGCCAAGGGCTGCGCCTATCTGGATCACGCGGGCAAGCTGATAAAAATCCCGGCCTTTAAGATAAAAACTGCCGATACCATAGGCGCGGGCGACGCGTTTACTTCCGGGCTTATCTATAAATTGATAAAAGAGGGAAAAAGAGATTTTTTCGCCAACATAAGACGCAACATGATATTCGCGTCAGCGGTTTCAGCGCTGACCTGCGCGAAACCGGGCGCGAACCAGGGACTAAAAGATATAAAACAGGTATATTCATTTCTCGATAAAAAAAAGAAAGGCGGTTGACCCATGAAAAAACTATTACTATTAGCGGCTTGTTTCATTGTCGCGGGTAGATGCGGTTTCGCGGAAGAGGAGGAAAGCTGTGTATTCGATTTCGGGACAGAGATATCCAACATCAAATACGAAGAGCCCGGCGTAATGAAAGAAGAGGGCGTGATGTACGGGATAGCCGCTTCTTACACATATCGCAACGCTTACATGCTGAGGGCTGACGGGAGATACGCTTCAGGACAAGTGGATTATAAAAACTCAGGCACATTAAACGACATAGATGATTACATATTGGAATTAAGGGGGCTGGTGGGTTACGACCTGTCAAAAAACAAGACCAAAACCTTTACCCCTTACGCTGGATTCGGATACAGATATCTACTTGATGACCAGGGCGGAATGACCACATCCACGGGCGCGAAAGGCTACGACAGGGAATCTAATTATTTCTACAGCCCAATAGGCATAGAGACTACTAATTCTTTCAATAACGGATGGACCATGGGAGCGACGCTGGAATACGATTATTTCTGGAAGGGCAAACAAAAGAGCTATCTAAGCGACGCCAGGCTTTACGACCCCATAACCGGTTATTACACTTATAACGACATTGAAAATAGCCAGGATAGCGGTTATGGCGTCAGGGGTTCCATGAAGCTCGAGAAGAAAGGCAAAAAACTGGACTTTGGCGTAGAACCTTATATAAGATACTGGAAAATCAAGCAGTCGGACGTGACCGCTGATTCAGTCATCTCGGAAGACGGATTATGGCTCATAACAAGCGCCTTTGTCGAGCCCAAAAACGAATCCACGGAAGTCGGCGTGAGATTCACGCTAAGATTCGACATCCCGCAGGTAAGCGAAAGGATCGATTCCCGCATGGAACCCGCGGACACGAAAAACGGGGTTGGGGCGTCAAATACCCTGGAAACCTTTCGCGAAAAAGGCTACATCACGGAAGAAGAATATGAAACCAGCAAAGAATCAATAGGAGAGCAGTAAACTAAAAAGGAGGGGGCATGTTTAGAATGAAATCCATAACGCTATTCCTGGCTATTATCATTCTGTCGGGTGGCATCGCATGGGCGCAGGAAAACAAAGAAGAAATCATCGATTCTCTCCCGGGTCCGCTGTCCGGATGGAAAGTGAATAGCGATATAGGGACCGCGCTTTATCCCGCCATCTGCAAACAATACATAAAACAGAACGCCGCGGTAGGTATCGGGATAATGCAGGTGTTCAAAGACCCTGCGGAAGCGTCCATGTGGAAAGAAAATAACAACGCTATACTTAAAATGCTCGGCGGAAAAGAAATAACGGTCAAGGAAAATTACGCAATACTGCGCGAGACAGCGCCTAAGCTTTGGGACATGGTTATTCTGGTCAAAGATAAAATTCTGGTCTCAATAAACGGTATAGAATGCGACAAATCTGATGTGCAGGCTTACGCCGAAGAGATAGACTACGACGCGCTTCTTCCTTACTTTTCGGAATAACAAAGTAGGGGAGGTTTAAACCTCCCCTACTTTGTGGATAACTTTGCTTGACTTTAGCCCATAATTTGATATAATTTAAGTATACAATAAGCGCACATAATACGCAAAAATATCAAAATATGATGCCTATCTATTGACGGAGAGGATATTTTTTTATATAAATTATGACGGACTTTAAAAAACTTTTTAATCTTCCACTAATCATTCTAATCCTCATAGAATTCTGTTCTTGTAATCCAGCCTACTCATCAGACATAACATGCATAAGGATTCCAGTGGGAGGGAAAAGTATTGAAAGGATCAGGGAGTCCTTACACCAAGACAAAAACCTTCTTTATGACGAAACAGGCGCGATAAGAAAACTATTTGACAGAAAAGGCCCTCTGGTTGTGGACATAAGCCTGGAGGCCTTCTTGGAAGAATTAAACGATTTCGCTCAACTGGCCCTCGCGACAGGCGGATTAGGGTTTCTCGCCGGAGAAACTTGGGGGGCATACCCCTCAGACTCACAAGAAAGATTCTGCGGATTAATGCCCTTATATGAAAAGTTTATTTCTCCGGAAGGAACTCCGCGCCAGATTGACTGGGACAAAGAAACCGGTATCAGGCCTCTATTGTTAAATGGCAGGGAGTTCAGTTTTAAGGTAAATTTTAACAATGATAAAGAAGAATACGCGGTTAAGGTGTACGTGGTCAGCAGAAACGGCAATCCCGTGTTTCTTTTAAGGTGTCCCGAGATATTCGATCACCTGTATCCGGAAGAACCCGCCAAGGTCAGGCAGATGGCGTTTATAGGAAAAGCGGCAATAGAGATGTTTGACAAAATTCACGGCATAGAGGGCGACGCCTCGAATGTATCCGCGTTAAGGCTGAATGAGCCACAGCTTGGTTTCGCGGAAGTAGCCAGGCGGAATTTCGTCGCGAATACAAAAACGGAGCAAAAAAAAGATATATGGGGCAACACGAAGATATTCATGACCACGCACACCCCTGAGGCGGCGGCATTGCCGCGATATAACACAAAATGGCTGACATCCCAGATCGGCTCAGACATGAACTCATGCCCGTACGAAGAATTCAATCTTGCCTTATACCTCGCTGATAAAGCCGACGCCATCAACGCGGTTTCCCCGGAACACGCGGAAGTAACCAGCGAATGCGTCCTCCCCGGCAAAAAGATAAACGGCATATTAAACGGCTCTGATCCCAAGATATGGAAATCCAAGGAGCTGCTCGCAATCGAAGAAAAAGGCGAGCGCGTTACCGGAGAAATATTATTCAAGACAGGCCAATCTTCCAAAATAGGGCTTAACGCGTTTCTAACGGACTCTGTCGGCGCGTCTTTTAATGATTTAACCCGGCCAATGGCAGGACTCGTCAGAAGACTTGTCGAATACAAGGAGCAGGGCATTTTGCTCCCCATGATAGCGTGGATATGCGGAGACCCCGCAAAAGATTACGATACCCCATGGATAAAAAATTCCCCAAAAAACAGGGGGTTAGGGATGAACCTTCTTGTGGGAGGGATAGAACGCGATACAATGGGCAGCGAATGGGCGGAAAAATTCAGAAAAATTATGGAGAGAGAAGATTTAAAAGGGAAATTCATTTTCATAGAAAATACGGGCGTTACCTTGATGAAACACGCCGTAAACAGCTGTGATGTCTGGATAAGCATACCCAGGCCCACCAGGGAAGCGGCGGGAACCAGTGACCAGAGAGCCGCCTTGTGCGGCCATTTAAATATCGCCACTAACACGGGAGGCCCGAAAGAATACATAGAACACGGACTGAACGGATGGCTCATAGACGTATTCTACGGCGAACCCCTGGAAAAAGTAATCGCGGGCTTTAACGCGCATGACCAGAATTATATAGACAAGTTTCACGCGGATGCCTCGGATGAGCTATCCAGATATCTTAAGGCAGCTGTGAATATATACAAAAACGACCCGCGGTCATGGAAAAGCATGATGAAAGCCAGCTACGACATTGCCGCTCAAAAAGTAGACATAAGAAACATGATAGAGAAATACATAGATTTATACAGGGAATTTATTTATAAGAAAGAATTGCCCGCGTTGTCACCCGACCAAGCCGATGCCGCGAAGCTCCTGACTGACCTGGGCAGATTAGTGGCTGATTCGACAAAGAAGAAAAAAGACCTCGGAAGGCCGGTCAATATCATGATCGCGGGATCTCCCGGTTCGCTGAAATCCACTATTTCCAAAGCCATTAAGGAAATACTCGAAGAAAACAACATAAAAACAGGTTTTGTGGACACAGGCGCTATTGTATTCGGCGATATCTCATTTGAGGCATTTGACAATAAACATGCCGATAAAAACGCGATTATAGTGGAGGTCGTGAATTCCGTTCCCCCTGATTACGAGAAGGTTGATTTGCTTATCAGGACAAACGGCAATCTAGGAGTAAGGCAAGACAGAATAATGCACGGTTCCAAAAGTTACCAGTATGCCCAGGAAAGAACGGAGGTTGAGGCGCGAACAAACATATACAGAGACAGACCTCCCGACATAATCATAAATACGGATCCTATGTCAATCCCGTTCCTGGAGGCAGGGCATCATAAATATTTTATCAAACAAGGATTTAACGGCGCGCCCATTAACATCGAATACTTCCTGCAGAAAAATCAAAAATCAAGGGTTTCCGCGGAATCCATATAGACGGACAGCCAACAAAAGCGCCTAAATAACCTTTTGCCTGCCGCCAATCTTTGTGGCGGGTCAACTTAGCTAGGCCGTGGCTTGATCCGGAGGATACAGCATTGTAGGTTTGTGTTCCTCAAACGCGTCTTTTTTCAGCTTAATCTGTGACTTCAAAGCCGCTATTTCCTCATCCATCCTGAATGCGTTCTTTTTTAACTTGCCTACCTCCTCAATAATCTCATTATGACGAATCTCAAAACCGAGGAAAATCACCAAGGCGCACACCGTTATTAATATAATTGTATACATAAATGCCTCCTTTACGTAAATCATACCACCAAACACCCGAAATTACCCTAAATAATTACACATTTTTCCGACTTCCATATCTTACTTTAATAGCAGGAGGGAGGAGAATGAACATAATAAATTCTTAACAATATAACAATCCATTGGCTTGTATAATCAACTAAACCGCCTTAAAAAACCGAAGAGGCCAATAAGAGCTATCAAATCTAATGATTAACCGGATTTTATGCTGACTTTGAGCTTGCTATGGGTGAACAGTGTTATCCACAGTTTTTTAACAAAAAACGCAACTCTTTGATACATATATACTTGTGGCTTTTATTCCAATATAGCCAAGTTAACATAATGGACATTAGAATTACCGTCGGTAAAAAGGTTAAGTAAGTAGTAACAAATTTCCCGGCGTGCGCGAATAAAAAAGTTAACCCAGTTACAACTAAAAATTGTAACTGGGTTTTTTATTTTATGGCATGCGGAGAATAATAGATGAATAAAAAGAACGCTCGATATAAACGGGATTTTTTATTTAAAAACCGTGCCACGAGGCTTCCGGAAGAACCGGAGACGCCCCTCTTTGAAGAGGCCGTGCGTTCGAGCAGCCTCGTGGCCGTTTTTATTTAACCTGGGATCAAACGGAATGCATAGCACTCTTATAGATATCGAGAAAGAAGTTTTAAAGATGATCTCCGGCCTGGATCATAGCCGCCCGATATTATCCAAAGAGCTCGAGAGAGCCCTGGATATATCAGGGCCGATGGTCCGGGCCGCCATAAGGGAATTGCGTAGATCCGGAGAACCAATAGTGGCAACTGAACACGGCTATTTTATGGCCACATCCTCAAAGGAGGTCGATTTAATTGTTAAAGACCTGCAGGCACGGTTCGACAGTCTTGGAAAAACAATTTCCGCAATCAAGAGGCGAGGGTATGAACGATTTGGCATGCAACGAGTATTCGGATTTAGAACAGACGATATCAAATTTCAGGGGGCTCTCAAAGGACGAGATAATGAAATACGTGGAGATAGCCCGGGCCAAGGCCAAACGAGGGACTTGTTATCTGTGCCGGCTGATCGCCCTGAAGGAGCATCCCAGGGATGTGTCAGGAAACGAGACGTTCCCGGAACGTTCCAGGATACTCCACTTGACGATCTGTTGTGACCCGGAATCCGAATGGAATATAAAAAATTATGGAAATAGCGGTAATTAAAATACTGGGATTTATTTTAATAACAGATGGGGCATTGAGCTTGTTCTTGCCCAGGGATAAACAATTTTTATGGCAGGTAGGCAGGGTCATAAGGATATGCATAGGGATATACCTGTTCATTTTTTATCGGGGAATTATATGATAAACCCTTTTAAATGGTATAGAAGATACCGGTTACGCAAGGCGGTAAAGATAACCATAAAAGTTTTAAAGAGCCTGGACCTTTTAATGAAGAGGATGGGCTATTCCAGGCAGACTCGCAGGGAGATCTGGAGGAAATTAGCCCATTCAAGAGAAGATACTATAAAGTTTTTGGAAAAGACTCTGGTTAGCGTGACCATAGTCTTTTTTTTATTTTGGGCCACAAGCGTTTTCGCAAAAGGAGGTGATACCTATAAGAATATAAAAACGGGTATTGCAAGTTTTTATGGGGCAGGTGAAGAGCTTAATGAATTTACCGCATCAAGGGAAAGGTTCGATCCGGAGGCGATGTGCTGCGCAACGTATGATTTTCCAATGGGGACTTATTTAAAGGTTACCAATATAGGGAATGGGAAATCTGTCGTAGTCCGGGTAAATGACCTCGGACCGGCCAAAAGGCTCAATAGATTAGCGGATCTTACGTTCGGAGCCTTTAAGAAGATAGCCGATCCCCAAAAGGGGCTTATCGCGGTAACGGTGGTTAAATTAAGGAGGGTTAAATAATGGAGGAGTTAAAGAACATCTTGTTGGAGGAAGTCAGCGTATCAAAGAATAACCCGCGCAAGCATACGGACGAACAGAAGTTTAAAGATCTCGTGGCCTCTATCAAGGAGAAGGGCGTCATAGTACCGATCATCGTGCGCCTGGTAGGTAAGGGATACGAGCTCGTATGCGGAGAACGCAGAGTTAAGGCCGCGCAGCAGGCGGGCCTCAAGGAGATCCCGGCTATCATAAGGAAACTCGACGATAAGCAAGCGATCGAATTCCAGGTAATAGAGAACCTTCAGCGCGAGGACGTGCATCCGCTCGAGGAAGCCGAAGGATACGAATTACTCATGAAAAGGCATGGGTATAAAACGGTAGACGATATCGCCGTGAAGGTAGGCAAGAGCAAAGCCTATATTTACGGTCGCATGAAGCTTTGCGATCTCATCCCGGAGAATAGAAAATTATTCTATGACGGCAAATTCTCACCATCAGTGGCGCTTCTCGTGGCCAGGGTACCGGCGCATCTGCAGAAGGGGGCTGGCAATAGAGTAGCGCGCGGAGAAAATAACGATGGCGACTCTATGTCCTATAGAGATGCAAAAGAATTTATCCATGAGAATTTCATGTTACAGCTCAAAGAAGCACAGTTCGACACCAAGGAAAAAGGCCTTGCCGGCAAATGTTCATGCGTGGATTGTCCTAAAAGGACCGGTAATCAAAAAGAGCTCTTTGAGGACGTAAACCGTGCAGACGTCTGCACTGATCCAACATGCTTTGAGGCGAAAAAGAACGCGTCTACGCAGCGCGCGATTACAAAGCTAAAGGCGGAAGGGAAGGAAGTCATTTCTCCGGATGAGGCCAAGAAATTATTCAATTATCCTACCGCAGAGTCTCCTGACCATAAATATATGGCATTGGACGGACATGATTGGAGCTGGCCGCAGGGAGTTACTCCGCGCAAGATGCTAAAGGCTTCCAAGGACGTAAAGGTGATTTATGCTGTGCAGCCTTTTAACGGAAAGATTATTGAGATGGTAGATAAGTCAGTGCTTCCCAAGATGCTTAAGAATGCCGGCATTAAAGGAGATTCGCCATCTTCGTCCGGTCAAGATTTCGCGGCAGACAGACGCAAGGAACGGATCCGCAAGGCTGTCATAGATAAGATCGCCGTTACCGTAATGGCAAAGGTGCGCGGAGATACGGATAAAACGTATTTACGGATCCTGGCAAAGATGACTTCTGATCATTGTTCTTTTGATCAGAAGAGGGCTTTTATCCAGCGCCATGATCCTAAAGTGAAAGGCGATGCAGTATATAAAGCAATCGATACATATTTAGGGAATTTGCCAGAGAATCAGCTTACAGTTTTTTGTCTTGAGATTCTTTTGGCGATAGATGCCGTAGGCGCGTATTACGGCGGATCTAAATATGGATCCAGGGGGCCGGAATTATGCAAGCATTATAAGATTGACATCAAGAAGATCGAGTCCCTGGTGACAACAGAGTTTAAGACTAAAAAAGGCAAGGCGGTTAAAGAGACGCAGGAGAAAAAATAACATGGGGCCGGTAAGACAAGTGAAAGGAGCGTTGAATCCAGATAAAAGGGCCGCGAGCCATCTTTGCTCTGGAGATTATGCACCTGCCGGCCGCCTTATTGGTAATTTTAACGGGAAAAGAAAGGAGCAAATCATGGGACCTAAATTTATGTATTGGTTTTTGAAGCAATTTGAATACCTTGGGGTTTTCTTTATGCTGCTTATTATTTTATTGCCGGTGGCGGCATTCGGAAAAACAGAGATGTATGATTCAGGCGAGGTCCATGGAAGCCCAAGCCATGTTCACGTCTATGTGCCAAGATATGACCTGGAAGATCAAATCGTAACTTATTATGATTTTAAATATTGGTTTGACCCTGAGGGTAGATTAGAGCAAGCCATAGGCGGTGGGATTGAAATGAACCAAAACGGAGTATGGGAAGTCAGAATTGGTTATTCAATGGAGTGGGGTCGAAAATAAAAGGAGGGTGGCATGAAACAGAAACAGGTGGAAAGGATTTTAGAAGGACATATTGACATCCAGGGCATGGCAAAGGCTTTGCTGGTTGAAGGGTTTAATGTTCCGGCAAAGAAGAAGATTGTAACCGTGGGTTCAGATTTATTCACGCTTATGCGCGATTCTAACAGGCTTGTGAAACTTCCTGATGAATGGTTTAGGGATGAGTTTTTAAGCATGTTTTACGGTAAGAAGTTTGACTGGGCTCCGGAGAACCTTGAGAAGCATATAGAGTGGCAACCGGCACAAGAACACGCTGCTAAGTTTGGCCGTCAACCCAGCGTCTTTGAATTAGAAAGCTTAAAAGACCGTACAAAACGTAATCCATGCATTATAGACGCGGCAAAGATCCTGAACTTAAAAACAGATGATTGTTACTGGACGAACGAAGAACTTGCCGGCAATCCAGGCAGCGCGTGGATCGTGTTCTTCGTCCTTGGCGGCGTGGGCAGCTACGGTAAGGGCAGTCGCAGTTATGTGCGGCCGTGCCGGTTCAGCCAGTGAATTGATGTTTTGACAGTTAAGTTTTTAAAGGAGAAAACGTGAGTGCATACGAGAAACTTCCAGTTTATAAGAGCGCATCAGATCTTGCGGAATATATTGACGGCGTAGTCTGTCATTTCGCAAAACGCCACAAATATACTGTTGGGGCTAAATTGCTTAATGCCGCTCTTGACGCGCTTCTTTTAATTGCAGCAGCTGTTAAAAAAGAAGATAGAAGTGATTGCCTTAAACAGGCAATAGAAAAGCTGGAAGAGATGAAGATTCTCTTACGTTTTTCTAAGAATAGAAAAGCATTTAATAGCTTTCATAGTTTTGAAGTTTCTACCAAAAAGGTTATTAATGTAGCAAAACAATGCGAAGGGTGGCTGAAGTACCAGAATTCCTTAAATGGTGCATCTTAAGGAAGCGCGCGATTTTGTAATTCACTGGGCGCTCTCTCCACCTTGAAAAGGTATAAGAACACAAGGAGTGATACCTGAAAGGATTTGCTCCTGTAGATTAAAGTGAGGGAGTAAAAGGTTGCCGGCAATCCAGACAACGCGTGGATCGTGAACTTCAACAATGGCAACGTGAACAACAACAATAAGGACAATCACAATTATGTGCGGCCGTGCCGGTTCAGCGAGCGACTTACAAAACGATATATTCTCTTTCAGAAATATAGACAACGCTTATCTTGATTGCCGAAAGAAAAAGCGCAACACCATTAACGCGCTTAAATATGAGATAAACGCTGAAGAGAATAATGTTAAGCTTGAGCAAGAACTTAAAAACAGGACTTACCACCCTTCGCGTTCACTTCTTTTCGCTGTAACAAAACCCAAAAAAAGAGAGATATTCGCCGCAGACTTCCGGGATAGGATAGTACATCACCTAATTGTCAGGGAACTCGAGAAGATCTGGGAACCTATATTTATCCACGATTCTTATGCTTGCCGAGTAGGAAAAGGCACGCACGTAGCAGTCAAGCGCTTACAGAAATTCCTGTGGAAGATCACCAGGAACGGCCACGTTAACGCCTATTACCTGCAGTTGGATATAAAGGATTATTTTACGAGCATAGATAAGGAATTATTGTTTACAATAATTCAGCGTAAGGTAAGAAATCCAGATGTCCTGTGGCTTACCGAAAAAATCCTTTTTTGGGATTGCACTTTGTCTTATATTTGTAGAGGGAATAGGGGATTTTTATCAAATATCCCATCAAATAAAAGCCTTTTCGGTAAAGATAATCTTCGTGGCCTACCTATCGGAAACCTTACCAGTCAATTTTTCGCGAATATCTACTTAAACGAGCTGGATCAATATGTTAAGCATACGCTCAAAGCGCGTTATTATTTAAGGTATGTGGATGATTTTGTGCTATTAAGTAAGGACCCTGAAGAATTATGTGCATGGCGGGCAAAAATCGAGGAATTTCTCCATATAAGACTCAAGTTGCAGTTGCATCCTAAACGCCGTAAATTATTGCCTATTTCAAACGGCATAGACTTCTTGGGATATATTATCCGTCCAGGGTATATTTTAGTCCGCAGACGAGTAGTGAATAACCTTAAAGAAAAATTAAGGCAGTTTAAAGAGACTAATGTAAAAGATTTTGAGAAACTTCAGGCGACGATAACGAGTTATATGGGGCATTTTAAACATGCAAATAGCTATAGGCTTGTTCATGGCTTATTAACATAAAGGAGCTCTATGGAGAATGAGGAGAAAACGCAACAAGGTTATTATTACATTATCCCGGCCAAGTTAGCGGAATCGGGGGATAAGACTAAGGCACTCTTATATGGGGTTGTAACCTCTCTGGTTAATAAAGAGGGATATTGTTGGGCCACAAGCAAGTATTTAGGGGCTAAAATAGGCATTACAAGTAGAACCGTAGTAAGTCTGGCTATAAATGAGCTTCAAAAAGAAGGGTGGATAACAGTAGAGATCATAGATAGCTATAAAAGGCGCATTTGGCTAACAGACCCCCTTCTGAAAAATCAGACGGGGGTGTTCGAAGAACCGAACGGGGGTGTTCGGAAAAACGAACAGGGGTGTCTGAAAAATCAGACGGGGGTGTTCGGAAAAACGGACGATATAGAGAGTATTATAAAGAGTAATACAAAGAGTAATATAAATGAGTATACTATTAGCGAAACCGATTTAAACCTCATAAAACCTTTACACGATTACTGCAAAGAAAACCCCTATTTCAAAAACATCAAGAACTTACCCGTAGTATTAAAAAGCATCGCGGAAAGATTCGGCAATAACGGGCCGGTCCTTAAAGAGCTTAAAACCATGACAACCTGGTTGGCCGCGAATCCTAATAGGGAAAAGAAGAATTACGCCAGATTCATGGTTAATTGGCTTAATAGGGTGGTCGAGGCAGATAAAAACAGGAAAGCGATAGGTACGTTGATCAGCGGGATAGGAAAAAAAGCATGAATAGAGACACGTTAACAGAATGGGTTATATTTTGTCCAGGACCGCTATTAAAAGGCTTAAAACTTAGGCATATAGGTAAATATGAATCTTCCCGGGCCATAGCTGTAAATGGGGCCATTCTAAAGGGGTTTCCTGTGAGATATTGGGCAATGGTAGATAATGATGCTTTTATGAGCGTTATTAAAGACAGGACTGCGGAAGAGATAATAAGCATGTCAAAAAAACACCTTCTTTGGATCCCTAATAGCTGGATAGCGCAATTTAAAAACTGGGCGCCCGAGTATCATCATTGTTTCAAGATATTTTTTTATGAAACGTGGCCTGTAAGCGAACTTTCGTCCAAGATGCCTTTCGCGCGACAGATCAAGTGGGATGAATGCAGCATGTTCGCTTCCATGGCTTTAGCTATATTAAACGGGGCCAAAACAATAAAGATATATGGCGCCGGCATGAAAGGCCAAGGCTATTTCAAGCAGGGCCTTGAGAATTTTAGGACTCAACACACAGAGAAGAGATGGGATAACGAAAAACTCAGCTTTAATAAGATAGTAATGGATGCTGCGAAGAACGGGATAGACATAAAAAGGATATTGCCAAGAAATTATGAAAAATGCAGTTTGTTTGAGAGGCTATTGCGGGCTTGGAGATAACATATACGAAAGACCTTTTATCATAGAGGCTACCCGGCTTTATGATGAAGTATATTTATATACACCATTCCCAGAATTATATCACAATCTTCCCAGGATCCATTTCTGTAAGCCCATAACCAAACTCAGGACTCAGATAAAGAATATCAATAAATACCCGGATGATTTTTGGGAAACGCCCGAGGGAATGAAAAAGAATCTCAGGTTTGATTATCACCGCGGCCGCATGGAAAAGGATTGGAGTATAATAGAAAGTTTTAATAGAGTTATCCCAATAGAAAAGCTTGATTTTAGCATGCCGCTTGATCCCAGCTGGCTGAATACAGCGCGCAAAGTAACGAACTCTATAAAGACAGAGAAGAAGATATGCTTATTAAACCAACCATCTCTCAGGGCCGAATGGATGAACACGGCGCGAAACCCTAAGACAGAATACTTTCAGATGTTAGTAGATAAATACCGGGATGAATATTTCTTTATTTCAATAGGGGACAATAAAGAGGGCGTTGAATGGCACGCAGGGGAAGATATTAAAGATATAGATCTGCGGTTTGATACTGGTGAGCTCGACATATTCACTATATTTGGCCTTGTTGCCTTATCAGACATGGTTATATGTTATCCATCGTTTCTATTGCCACTTTCCCTGGCTATAAAGGCAAGGTGTTTTTGTATATACGGCGGAAGCGTTAAAAATTCTATATTAACAGACCCCAGGATGGATCTTGGGAATTATAGCTATGTCGAGCCATCTCCATTCTGTAATTGTCTATTAGAGCGTCATGGCTGTA